>JAXEPX010000028.1:0-7049 GCA_034117325.1 Phascolarctobacterium sp.
ACAGGCTAATTATATCACAAACTCGTGTATACATAAAATATTCACTATTATTTTTCTTTTAAATGGTGTATACTAATACTATAAATTTGCTTCGGTAATGAGTGCCGAAGAGTAAAAGCAGCCAAGGCTGTATAAGTGTAGCTTACTAGGAGGCATATTGTGATTGTATTCGTTGTAAACTGCGGCAGCTCTTCCATTAAATACCAATTGATTAATATGGAGGGCGAAAAGGTCATGGCCAAGGGGCTAGTAGAGCGCATTGGCATGGAGGGGTCCACCTTAAAGCACACGCCTGTGGGAAAGTATACCATTGATTTGAAGGAAGATATACCTGACCATGTAGTAGGTATTAAAATGGTCCTAAAGGCTTTAACCAGCAAGGACTACGGCGTTATTAAAGATATGTCAGAAATTGATGCTGTGGGACATCGCGTAGTACATGGCGGCGAGCGTTTTGCCGACAGTGTGCTGATTACCGGCGAGGTTTTGCAGGGCATCAAGGCCTGCAGCGAAATCGCTCCCTTGCACAATCCCCCCAATTTATACGGTATCGAGGCTTGCATGGAAATTATGAAAGGCGTGCCCCAGGTGGCAGTGTTTGACACAGCCTTCCACCAAACCATGCCCAAGGTAGCCTATCTTTACGGCCTACCCTATGAGCTTTATGTAAAATACGGCCTGCGTCGCTATGGCTTCCATGGTACTTCTCATAAATATGTAGCCCAACGTGCAGCGGAGCTCATGGGCGAGCATATGACGGATTTGCGCATTATTACCTGCCATTTGGGCAATGGCGCGAGCATCACGGCCATTAAATATGGCAAATCCATTGATACCAGCATGGGTTATACACCGCTGGAGGGCCTGATTATGGGTACTCGTAGTGGGGAGATTGACCCGGCCATCATTCCCTTCCTGATGGAGAAGGAGAATATGACGGCGCAACAGATTGACGATTATTTGAACCGCCGCAGCGGTATTTTGGGCATTAGCGGCCTGTCGAGCGACTTCCGCGATTTGGAAAGCGCTGCCAACCGCGGTGACGATCGCAGTCAGCTGGCGATAGACGTTTTTGCGTACAAGGTTAAAAAATATATTGGCGGCTATGTGGCAGCGATGGGCGGCGTGGATGCGATTGTCTTCACCGCTGGCTTGGGCGAAAATTCTCCCTTTATGCGTGACAAAATTTGCAACGGCTTGGAATATTTAGGCACGCGCATTGACCCCGATTTGAATAAGGTACGCGGCAAGGAAAGAGAAATTAGCGTGCGCCGCGCAAGGGTAAAGATTTTTGTTATTCCGACGAATGAGGAATTGGTGATTGCGCGCGATACTTACAATATTTGCCGCCGCATTATTAAGCTCTAAAAAGCTGTCTAGTGTAAAATTTGTTATAGATTTTTTGCTTAAAACGTAGGTTTTTCTTGACAAAGAGCCTCAAGACCATTATAATTGTAACGATTGGTGAAATATGATTAAGATAAATGTCGCACAAATCAAGAAAAGACTGGTTGGAGAAAAGCCCCTTGCTTTCGAGCTGGAGCCCGCTGAGCTGGAGATTAGCCCTGAGGAAATGGGTATAATCGGTACAGTAAAGCTGGTGGGCAGTATGAGCAATGCCGGTGATGTTTTACTTTTGCAGGCTAACATGGAATGTCAGGTGCAGCGCACTTGTGGCCGTTGCCTGAAGGAGTTTGTGGGCGTCACTAAGGCAGAGGTGGTGGAGAAATTCTATCCGGCCAGTGCTGATAATATTGAAAATGATGCTTTTGTTTACGATTCGGATGTTATCGACATAACAGAACCGCTTCGTGAAGGGCTGCTGCTTGCAGAGCCCATGCAGGCTCTGTGTAAACCAGACTGCCGGGGGTTGTGTCCTGTTTGTGGCGCTGATCTTAACGATGGCGACTGCGGCTGTGACAGACTTACCGTCGATCCAAGGCTAGCGGCATTGAAGCAATTCATCAAAAATTAAATTCACTTCATAGCACTGAGGAGGTGTATTGAGAAATGGCAGTACCTAAGAGAAAAATGTCCAAGGCTCGTCGTGACAGACGTCGTGCTAACTGGAAACTGAGCGTTCCTGGCATGGTTGAATGCCCGCAATGTCATGAATTGAAAATGCCCCATCGCGTTTGCACTGAATGCGGTTACTATGACGGCAAACAAGTCATCGCTGTTGCAGAATAATTTTTAAGCTAATAAAGCCTCTGGAGAGCAATCTCCGGAGGCTTTTTACGTTTTAATCAAATAAGTAAAAATTTCTTCTCCAATTTGTGAAATCTCCTGAAAAACACTTGCCAAAATACCCTGTAAACCGTATAATAAAAACAGATATTATGAGCTGGTACTAAAAAGCAGATAACAGGTTGCGAGTGGCGGTGATTTTATGAATTCTTCCAAAAAGTTAATACGTCACAAGAGCTTGAAAAAGCTGCTGAAGGATAACCCCTTCAGCACGGATGAGCAATTAGCGCAGATGCTGGGCGTCAGTGTGCAGACCATTCGTCTGGACCGCGTTACGCTGGGCATTCCCGAGCTGCGGGCGCGCACGCGCACGATGGCGGAGGATGCACAGACGAAGGTGCGCGCCATCGATAAAAAGGATATCGTGGGCGAGCTGCTGGATCTGGAGCTGAATAAGCTGGGTATTTCGACCTTGAAAATATCTGCTGACATGGTGCTCGAGAAGACAGGCATTGCGCGTGGCTACTATATGTTTGCCATGGCGAATACGCTGGCTTTGGCCGTTGTCGATGCCGAGCAGGCACTGACGGCTGTGGGCAATGTCAAATACAAGGTGCCGGTCAGCGCAGGTGCGACACTGGTGGCAAAGGCCGTGGTTACACATAAGCGCATTGATAAATATTACATTTTTGTAAGCATTAAAAGCAATAACGAAGAGGTTTTTCGCGCGAAATTCATCATTGTTTCGATGGATAAGCGTGCCAAGCAGGAAAGGGAGCAGGAAGCATGAAAATCGCAGTAGACGTTATGGGTACCGACTATGGTCCCCAGGAGCTGGTCTTGGGCGCAGTGAATGCGGTCAAGGAATTCGGCTGTGAGACGGTACTGGTGGGTGATGAAACGATTATCAAGGAGCTGCTGGTAAAATACCACGCTGACAAGGATGAACGCATTACCATTCATCACGCTAGCGAGGTTATCGCTATGGATGAGCATCCTGCCATTGCTGTTAAATCTAAGAAGGATGCCTCCATTGTGGTCGCAGCGAAGCTGCTGCGCAACAAGGAGTGCAATGCCCTCGTCTCCAGCGGTAGCACGGGTGCTGCCGTAGCAGCGGCACTTTTTGGTGTGGGCCGTATCAGAGGCGTGGAGCGTCCGGCCATCGCTACCCCGATTCCGAGTCTCACCGGTACGACGGTAGTACTCGACAGTGGCGCTAAGGTGGACGCTAAACCGGAGCATATGGTACAGAGTGCCATCATGGGTACGGTGTATGCAGAAAAAATTTTAAAAATTTCTTCGCCGAAGGTAGGACTTTTGAACATCGGTGAAGAAGAAACTAAGGGTAACGAACAAGCTCTGGCAACTTACCCCCTGCTGAAGCAGGAGCAGACGATTCGCTTTATTGGTAATGTCGAGGGCCGTGATATAAATAAGGGTACGGTGGACGTAGTTGTCTGCGATGGCTTCGTGGGCAATGTAGTGCTGAAGTTTGGCGAGGGCCTTGCAAGAGCCATCATGACGCTGATGAAGGAAGCGATTATGAATGGCGGCATTCTGGCTAAGCTGGGCGGCTTACTGATTAAGCCCGCGATGAAGGGCCTGAAGAAGCGCCTGGACCCCGCAGAGTACGGTGGTGCGCTGCTTCTCGGCATCCGCGCTCCCTTTATTATTTGTCATGGCAGCTCCAAGGCAAAGGCTATTACCAATGCGGTGCGCGTAGCTATGGATTTTGCGGAGCAGGATGTAGTCAGCATTATTGCACAGAGAATTGCTGAATCAAAAAGAAATGGAGAAACAGATAAATGACAAGAGCAGTAGGTATTTTAGGCGTAGGACATTATGTTCCTGAAAAAACTCTGACTAACTTTGATTTAGAAAAAATGGTGGATACCAGCGACGAATGGATTACTGAGCGCACTGGTATTAAGCAACGTCACATTGCCGCTCCGGAAGAGGCAACCAGCGACCTGGCTTATAATGCAGCTGTGAAGGCTCTGGCTGACGCTAATGTGAAGCCCGAGGAGCTCGACCTCGTTATCGTGGGCACTGCTAGCTCCGACCATATTTTCCCCTCCACGGCATGCCTCGTGCAAGCACGTCTGGGTGCAGTGAATGCGGCTGCCTTTGACCTGGCTGCAGGCTGCAGCGGCTTCGTATACAGCCTGGCAGTAGCTAGCCAAATGATTAAGGCTGGTCTGTATAATAAGATTTTGATCATTGGTGCTGAGACTCTGTCCCGCATCATGAACTGGACTGATAGAAATACCTGCGTGCTCTTCGGCGATGGCGCTGGTGCTGCAGTAGTAGGTGAAGTTGAAGAAGGCTATGGCGTGCTGGGCATCGATATGGGTGCGGACGGCAATGGCGGTATCTTCCTGCAACAGCCTGCTGGCGGTAGCCGCAAGCCTGCTAGCCCCGAGACCGTGGCTGCAAATGAGCACACCATTCATATGAATGGCCCCGAGGTATTCAAATTTGCGATTCAAATCATGGGCAAAACTGCGAAAAAGGCGCTGGCTAACGCAGGCATGAAGGCTGAGGAGCTGGATATGCTCTTCCCGCATCAGGCAAATCTGCGCATCATCACCTCCGCTGCTAAACGCTTGAAGATGCCGATGGATAAGGTATGGGTTAACGTTGATAAATACGCTAATACCTCCGCTGCTTCCATTCCTATCGCTCTGTGCGAGGCACAGGCTGCAGGCAAGCTGAAGAAGGGTGACAACATCATTCTGGACGGCTTTGGCGCTGGTCTGACCTGGGCTGCTATCGTACTGAAGTGGAGCAAATAAAATATTTTTGCAAAAAAGTGCATTAGACTATAGAAGGTTTTATTATTAGCGAGTATAATTAGAGAAAGCGAGGTTTTATTCCGATGAGCAAAATTGCTTTTGTATTCCCGGGACAGGGCTCCCAAACCGTAGGTATGTGCAAGGCATTCTATGATGAGTATGCTATTGTTAGACAAATTTTCGAAGAAGCTGACGATGCTCTGGGCTATTCCATCAGCAAGATGTGCTTCGAGGGTCCTGCAGAAGACCTGAAGCTCACTGCTAATACCCAGCCGGCAATTCTGACCGCTAGCACCGCATGTGGCGCTGTACTGAAAGAGCATGGCATTAGCTGCGCAGTTGCTGCAGGTCACAGCCTGGGCGAATATTCCGCACTGGTTAATGTTGGCGCTATGAAATTTGCAGATGCAGTTGTAGCTGTTCATAAACGTGGCCAATTCATGCAAGAGGCTGTTCCCGTTGGCGAAGGCAGCATGGCTGCAGTACTGGGCCTGGACAGCGAGAAAATCGTTGAGATTTGCAAGGCTGTAGAGGCTGAAATGGGCGCTGCTGTACAAGCTGTTAACTTCAACTGCCCCGGCCAAGTAGTTATTGCCGGCGCTGTAGACCCCGTAAATAAGGCTATCGAAGCTCTGAAGGCTGCAGGTGCTAAACGTGCCGTGCTGCTGCCCGTAAGCGCTCCCTTCCATAGCACTCTGATGCAACCCGCTGCTGACCGTTTGGCAGATGTACTGGCTCCGATGGAAATTAAAGATATCGTTGTGCCCGTAGTTGCAAACGTAACCGCTCAGGAAGTAACCAGCGGTGAAGAAATCAAAAAGCTGTTGATTAAGCAAGCTGCTAGCCCGGTTCTGTGGGAAACCTCCGTACGCAACATGGTTGCAGGCGGCGTGGACACCTTCGTAGAGGTTGGTCCTGGCAAGGTTCTGTGTGGCTTTACGAAGAAGATTGCGAAGGGTATGGCGGCGCTCAACGTAGAAGATCCGGCGAGCCTCGAAAAGACTCTTGAAGCTCTGGCAAAATAAGTTGCAAAATGATTATTGCACGCCATCTGCTTCACAACGGCTCGTAGGAGTACTAATCTGTACGCCGTCCTCGCCGTTGCTCGCATCTGACGCACTCTAATCATTTTGATGTAATCGATATATTAAATTTTAAGGAGAACTAATTATGAAATTAGAAGGGAAAAAAGCTCTCGTAACTGGCGCCTCCCGCGGCATCGGCCGTGCTATCGCGCTGGCTCTGGCTGCTGAAGGTGCTGACGTAGTAGTTAACTACGCTGGTAGCGAGGCTGCTGCTAAAGAAGTTGCTGCTGAAATCGAGGCTATGGGCCGCAAGGCTCTGGTGCTGCAAGCAGATATTTCCTCCAATGAGGCTGCTACCGCTATGGTAGACGCTGCTGTGAAGGAATTCGGTCGCATTGATATCCTCGTTAACAACGCAGGCATCACTCGCGACGGCCTCTTAATGCGCATGAAGGAAGAGGATTGGGACGCAGTTCTCACCACTAACCTGAAGGGCGTATTCAACTGCACCAAGGCTGCTGTAAAATACATGATGAAACAAAAAGCAGGTCGCATCGTAAGCATCAGCTCCGTTGTAGGCCTGATGGGCAATGCTGGTCAAGCTAACTATGCTGCTGCTAAGGCTGGCGTGCTGGGCTTCACCAAGGCTGTTGCGAAAGAGGTTGCTGCGCGCGGCATTACCGTGAACGCTGTAGCTCCTGGCTTCATCCAAACCGATATGACCGCGGTTCTGTCTGAAAAGGTCGTAGAGGGCATGCTGAATACTATTCCTTTACATAAATTAGGAGATCCCAGTGATATTGCCAAGGCGGTTGTCTTCCTCGTGAGTGACGACGCCAAATATATAACCGGCCAGACTTTACATGTCGACGGTGGTATGGTAATGTAATAGGGCAACCTGCAAATTTGCCTAGTGGAAGGAGGTGAATCGTAATGAGCACTTTCGAAAAAGTAAGAGACATCACTGTTGAACAACTGAGCGTTGACGCTGACGAAGTAAAGATGGAATCCGCTTTCATCGATGACCTCGGCGCTGACTCCC
>JAXEPX010000029.1:0-5475 GCA_034117325.1 Phascolarctobacterium sp.
ATGCCGAAAATGAAAACCCGTAGAGCTGCTGCAAAGCGCTTCAAGAAAACCGCTTCTGGTGAATTCAAACATTTTAAAAACTTCAAGAGCCACATTCTCGAACATAAATCTCCTGCACGTAAGAGAAACCTGCGCAAAGCAGCTCTGGTTCATAAGACTGATAAAGAGCATGTTGCAAAGATGCTCCCCTACGCTTAATTTTTAGAGATTTTAAAGGAGGATATTACAAATGGCAAGAGTTAAAGTGGGCGTAACCGCTCATCGTCGTCATAAACACATTCTGAAACTGGCTAAAGGCTACTATGGTGCTCGCAGCAAACAATTCAAAAAAGCTAACGAGCTCGTAATGAAAGCTCTGTCCTATGCACGTCGTGACCGTCGCGCTAAAAAACGCGAATTCCGTCGTCTGTGGATCGCTCGTATCAACGCTGCTACCCGTGCTAACGGCATGTCCTACAGCCGTTTCATCTGCGGCCTGACCAAAGCTGGCATCAACCTGAACCGTAAAGTTCTGGCTGATATGGCTATTTTCGACGCAGCAGCATTTGCTAAACTTGTAGAAGCAGCTAAAGCAGCTCTGTAATATAAAATCGCTTATAAGGCATCATCTGCTTCACAAAACCTCGTTTTGTAAGCTTGTCGATAAAGCACCATCTACTTCACAGCGGCTCCTAGGAGTACTAATCTGTACGCCGTCGTCGCTGCTGCTCGTATCTGGTACTTTCTCACCAGTCTTTAATAGTGAGATGTAACTTTCAAGCCTGTTCCTTTAAGGGGCAGGCTTTTTTGACATTTACAAGAAATCTAGGTATAATTATACTGATATTCTAGTTTATTTTTTAGGAGATGATTGTAGGCAATGCGCGAAGATTTTGACCAACGCAAGGCTTTACAAATCCCTGAGGAGGAAACTCCTGAGGCGTATATCGAAAAACAAAAGCATCAGGCCCTCAAGCAAGCGCTGCTGTGGCTCGTCAAAATTAATCGTAGCTCACTGATCGGCTTTTCCTTTGCAGTGTTGATTTTCGTGGGGACAATTTTATTGTCATTGCCCATCGCGCATACGAATGGGCAGTGGGGGAATGTGTTGGATGCGCTGTTCACGGCTACCTCCGCTTCCTGCGTCACGGGTCTCGCTGTTTGGGATACTGGTAACGAGTTCACACTTTTTGGCCAACTGGTGCTGATTTTCCTCATTCAGGTGGGCGGTATCGGCATTATGACGATCACGACGCTGTTTAATTACGGTCTGAAGCGGCGCATGAATATTCGCCAGCGTTTGCTCGTGCAGGACTCACTGAATCAGGAGGATAGCTCCAATGTTATGCACGTTGCCCTTACAGTGCTGCGCTATACGCTGATGATGGAGTTCATTTTCGGTACGGTGCTGGCGCTTGTATTTGGTGATAAGATGGGCGTCAAGGGCATGTATTGGGGGTATTGGCACAGTATTTCCGCTTTTTGTAATGCTGGCTTTGACCTTGTGGGCAATTTTAGTAGCTTTGTGGGCTATCAGGGAGACTTGGCTGTGAATATGTGCTTTATTATCCTCATTCTCGTAGGCGGCCTAGGCTTCACGGTAATTGAGGACCTGTGGGATCATGCTTCCTGGAAACATCTATCCTTGCATAGCAAAATTGTTCTTTCGGTTAATTCCACGCTGCTTACTTTCGGTGCGCTGCTCATCTATCTTGTTGAGAGTGGCAATCCTGCGACAATTGGCGCAGCGAGCGCAGGGCAGCAGTGGTTGGCGGCGATTTTTCAGTCCGTTTCGCTGCGCACGGCTGGCTTCAATAGCATTGATCTAGCGGCACTAAAACCGGCGACGCTCTTTTTCATGATGATTATGATGTTCATCGGTGCTTCACCAACGTCCACGGGTGGCGGCATTAAGACGACGACCTTTGCTGTGCTCGTGGCCTCAACTGTGGCGCTTTTGCGTGATAAGAAGGATGTGGTGCTCTTTCACAAGCGCATTGACCCTGCGCTCATTCATAAAAGCCTAGCCGTGTTCCTGCTGGCCTTTAGTTGGGTAGCAATGGCGACCTTCCTTTTGCTTCTCCTGGATGATGGGAATAAGCCCTTCGCCTTCATTCTTTTTGAAGTGTGCTCAGCTATGGGCACCGTAGGTATGGGCATCGGCATCACGCCAGAATGGAACGTTGCCTGCAAGCTGGTGCTGATTGTGACGATGTTTATTGGGCGTATCGGCATTTTGACCTTTGGTATGTCCTTCTTTAATAAAAAGGTTGATAAGCTGCGCTATCCAACCGAAAATATTATGATAGGTTAATTTTCAAAAAAGAGGTTACATAAATGAGTAAAATTAAGCAAAAGCAATTTCTTGTAGCTGGTCTTGGCCTGTTTGGAACTAGCGTGGCGACAACACTGCAGGGTATGGGCTATGATGTCTATGCTATAGATAGTGATGAAAGCTTAGTGCAGGATTTATCCTCTCAGCTTAATTATGTTGTTTGCGGTGATGCTAGTGATAAAAAGACTTTGCAGTCCCTTCCTCTAAGCGATATCGATGTTGCAGTAGTGGGAATGGGCAATGTGGAGCGTAATATGATGGCTACCATGCTTTTAAAGGAGCTAGGCGTGCAGGAGGTTATTTCCAAGGCTGTCAATGATCTTCATGGTGCTATGCTGAAGAAAATTGGTGCGGATAAGGTTATTTTCGCAGAAAAGGATATGGGCGAGCGTGTGGCGCATAATTTGATTAGCTCAGGCGTAATGGACTATATCGAGCTCTCCAGCGAAATCAGTGTAATGAGCCTGCAGGTGCCCCAGGAGCTCGTAGGTAAGAACCTCATTGAGGCGGACCTGCGCCGTAGATTTAATGTCAATGTGGTAGCTATTAAACGCGGAGAGAAAACCATGGTTAACCCCGGTGCGCAGGAGGTTTTTCGTGTTGGGGACGAGATCGTAATTCTGGGTACGCATGAGGGCGTGCGTAAGATGGGAGTGGAATTCTGATGGAAATTACAGGCTTGCAAAACCCCCAGGTGAAGGCTGCGAGCGAGCTGAAGCAAAAGAAATATCGTCAGCAGAGAGGTCAATTTTTGGCCGAGGGCTTGCGTACGGTGGAGGAGGCAGTAGCTGCAAGTAGCGTGGAGGCGATTTTTTATACGCCGATTGAAAACGATGCGGAGCGCATGCGTGCTGTACTGGAGCAAGCTGCAGAGCGCCAAGTTAAGCTTTACTGCGTGAGCGAGTCCGTTATGAAAAAAATTGCGGATACGGATAGCCCTCAGGGGATTATCGCGGTGTGCAGAATGCAGCAGACGAGCCTAGATGAGCTGTTGGCTAGCGGCAAAATGCTCCTAGTGCTTGATAGAGTAGGGGACCCTGGCAACGTGGGAACGATGCTACGCACGGCCGATGCGGCTGGGCTAGGTGGGCTCGTGCTCTTGAAGGGAAGCGTGGATATCTATGCTCCGAAAACGGTGCGTTCCTCCATGGGTTCGCTGTTTCATGTGCCTGTGCTGACAGGCGTGGACGAGGGCGCGTTCATCCGCGCTGCGCATGATGCTGGCTACGAGCTGCTGGTGACCTGCTTAGACGGTGCTGATAGCCTGTACAAGGCCGATTTACATGGGCGCATTGCTTTTGTCATGGGTAACGAGGCCAATGGCGTCACGGCGAGTCTCTTGGCGGCGGCGGATAAGCGTGTTTTTATTCCTATGGCGGGCCGGGCGGAGTCGCTGAATGTGGCGATGGCGGCTGGCATCGTGATGTTTGAGGCACTGCGCCAAGGGTTGAAATAAGCTTGATAATAAATTAAACGCTGGGATTCGTAAGAATTTCAGCGTTACTTTTTTGTCACATTTATAGTATTGAAGTAGTAATATTTGCGTGGTATAATAGTCTCCGTATTTTTGTTTAATTATGTTTATTGAGGAGATTGTTATCATGGAAAATAAATTGACGCTGAAGGAATGGCTGCCTTTAATAGGTATGACTGTTTCAGCTTTTATTTTTAATACCTCGGAGTTCATGCCGATAGGGCTTTTATCCGATATTGCTGCCGATTTTCACATGACGGAGGCGCAGGCAGGCCTACTGATTACGATTTATGCGTATGTGGTGATGTTGATGTCTCTGCCGCTGATGATAGTAGCATCGCGCTATCCTTTGCGTAAGCTGCTTTTGGCGACGATTAGCCTTTTTGCTATATCCCATGTGGCTTCTGCTTTCGCAAGTGGCTTTTGGACGCTGATGTTATCGCGTATCGGCGTAGCCTTTGCACATTCTATTTTTTGGTCGGTGGCTTCGCCTATTGCGGTACGTTTAGTAAGTGGGCCATTTAAGGCCTTGGCTATGAGCATGATAGTAACAGGTACAGCTATTGCTATTATTGTGGGCCTGCCGTTGGGGCGCATCATTGGCCTCTATGTGGGGTGGCGCATGGCCTTTATGTGCATTGCAGTTCTGGCTTTCGCAGTGCTGGCATATATGACATTTGTTTTTCCGAAGCTTGAAAAAAGCGAGCCCTTTACGCTGAAGCAGCTACCTGAGATGCTCAAGAATAAGGTGCTAGTAGGGCTTTACATTATGGCTTGGCTCTTGCCGACGGGCTATTACACGGCATATAGCTATATCGAGCCCTATCTAAAGCAGGTGGCACAGATGAGTGATGCTTGGATTACTGTGACTCTAGTGATATTCGGCGCGGCTGGCTTATTAGGCAGTGCTGCTTTTTCTAAATGGTATGATAAGTGGCGTTTTCCCTTCTTCCGTACGACGGTGCTGGGCGTGGCTGTTGTGTTGCTTTTGCTTTATCCCTTGAGCTTTAATCATTATCTGCTGGTAGTGCTGTGTGCGATTTGGGGTATATTCGTCACGGCGTTCAATGTCGTAGGTCAGGCGGAGCTCCTGCGTACGACGAGTATGAGCACTTCCGCGGTGGCGATGTCGATTTATTCGGGCATCTATAATTTAGGCATTGGTAGTGGCAGCTATTTGGGTGGCCTCATTTGCACGCATGCTTCCCTGGCTTATATTGGCTATGGTGGCGGGGTGATTGTATTGGTTTCCTTTGCATATTGCGTGTTACGTTTGCTCAAAAATATGCGACAACATGAGGAAGAAGGTCTACACAAACAAAAATGTTAATGCTGCTAGATGCTTAGCTATGCAAACTTGAGAAAAAAGCATAGTAATTCGTTGTAAATGTATTGACAAACTCTACACATTGTAATATAATATCTATGTTGCCTATGGAGAGGTTCCCGAGTGGCTAAAGGGAGCAGACTGTAAATCTGCCGCGTTTCGCTTCGTTGGTTCGAATCCAACCCTCTCCACCAACACCTCGGCGGCGTAGCTCAGTTGGCTAGAGCATGCGGTTCATACCCGCAGTGTCCGCGGTTCGAATCCGTGCGCCGCCACCATATCGCGGGGTGGAGCAGTTGGTAGCTCGTCGGGCTCATAACCCGAAGGTCGGTGGTTCAAGTCCGCCCCCCGCAACCAATT
>JAXEPX010000030.1:0-17897 GCA_034117325.1 Phascolarctobacterium sp.
CCAAAATCCCCCAGGCGAAAGCAACACGCTTCGCTTGGGGGATTGTTATATCTTGGCGTTATTTAACTAATAAGCTCTTTTATTTTTTGAACTCTAAGAGGCCCTTTTCCATGATATAATCGCTAACCATGTCCGCAGCCTCAGCCGTCAGTTTAATGCATTTGGTGCGATATTCAGGCGTACCAAAGGACAGCTTGTTCAGCTGGGAGCAGCAGGAGGAGCCGAAATGAGCGTAAAAGCGCTCGTAGAACTCATGCGTATATTTATAAACCTCGGTCTGGTGCTTCTCGCTAGGGTCAAGACGACCAACCAGACTGCTAATGATCATTGCGGAGCCACTCAACGCGCCACAAACGCAGCCACTGCGACCAATGCCGCCGCCCATGCCACTGATCATGCGAATAGCCACATCGGGCAGGTTCAGCTTCAAGCCCTCATTACAGGCCTTCACCACGGATTCCACACAGTTATTACCAGCTTTATGGTATTCCTCTGCGAGAGTATAAATTTCCTTCATTTGCTTTCCCTCATTTCTTAACGAATTTACATCTATTTTTAACGCTTATTCCACGTCAAAAATCTTGCCCGGATTCAAAATATTATTGGGGTCCAGCGCCTTTTTAATCGCGCGCATCATCTCGAGCTCATCGGGATTGGTGAACTCCTCCATCAGGTGCTTACGCTTGTAGCCAATGCCATGCTCGCCGCTTAAGCGACCGCCATGAGCATAAATAAAGGTATAGAGCTCCTGCTGATTTGCCTTCACACGCTCATCCCACTCCGCATAATCCTCATCAGGCTGCTTCAGGATATTCAGATGGATGTTGCCGTCGCCTGCATGGCTGGCGATACGCGTTACCAGCTGGTATTTTTCTGCTAAGCGCAGAGTCTCAGCCAAGAGCGCGGGCTCCTGGTCCACGGGACACACCACGTCCTCCTTGCACACGATGAGGCTTTCAGCGCGCACTGCCTCGGCAAAGGCCTTGCGAGCCTGCCAAATCTTCGCATGCTCTGCAACCAGCACGTCGCTAGCGCCATTTTCCGAGCAAATCTCGTCCAGCGTGCAAGCCTTTTCGTCTAGATCATCCTCGCTGCTGCCCTCAACCTCAACGATGAGGTAATTGCCCTTTTCGCTGCCCTGCAGGTTGCTGCCCAAGTAGCGCTCCACGGATTTAATCGTGATATTATCCATATATTCTACGCAGGTGGGGGTAATGCCACCCATGATGATTTTATTAACCGTGCCAATTGCATCCTCAGCGGACTCGAAAACTGCTAAAAGATCCATGCTGTATTTCGGAATGGGCAATAGCTTGACGGTGATTTTCGTAATAATACCCAAGGTACCCTCACTGCCGATAACGAGTTGCTCTAAGCAGTAGCCCGTGGTCTGCTTCTGCAGACGTGCGCCCAGGTTGACGATTTTACCCGTGGGATTAACAACCTCCACCGCATACACCTGATGGCGGGTGGTGCCATATTTTACGGCGCGATTGCCGCCGGCATTGGTAGCCACGTTACCGCCGATGAAGCAGGAGTCGCCACTGCAGGGGTCGCCCGCATAGAAGGCACCCTGTGCTGCCGCTGCAGCCTGCAAGTCGGAGGTGCGCACACCGGGCTCCACGATGGCATACATAGCCTCGGGATTGATTTCAATAATTTTATTCATCTTTTCTAAGGAAAGTACGATGCCGCCATAGGTCGCTACAGCGCCGCAAGCCAGGCCCGTACCTGCGCCACGTGGCACCACGGGGAAATGATGCTCATTGGCCAATTTAACGACTGCTGCCACCTGCTGTGCATTTTCTGCGAAGACTACTGCCTCCGGCACATGATGATAAGCGGGGTCTGTAACCTCGTCGTGAGCGTAAATCTCCATTTGCTCACCCTCGGTCATGACATTCTGCACGCCCACGAGAGCCTGCAGCTTCGCGATTACCTCCTGGGAAACCTTGTTATACTCCATAGGTTCGTCCTCCTCGTATAATATATCTGATTACAGCTATTAGTTAAGTCTGAACACTTGTATTAACGCTTCTATTGTATCATAAAAAGCTTATTTTTGCTCGTAAAAGCTACACAGCTCCTGATAAATTTTGCGATAATCCTCCTGGAAAATACTGGAGCGCCGGTAAATAAAATTAATCTCATGGCTAAGCTGCAAATCCTGTAGAGGAATCACAGCCAGCTTGCCTGCCTTTTCCTCCTTGGCAATCGTGGCATGATAGCAGAAGCTAATGCCTAAATCGTCCTCCAGCATATATTTAATGGTACCAATATTGCCCAGCTCCACGGTGGAACGAAAATCGCTCACACACAGCCCCTGCTCGGAGAGATAATCCTCTAAAATGGTGCGAGTGCCACTGCCAGGCTCGCGCAGGAAGATAGTCTCCCGCAGTAAATTGCGGATGCTGGAGCCCGCATACATACGAGCCTTCGCGGGGGAGCCGACGGCCACAAAATCCTCCCGCTTATAGGGTAGCGCCGCATATTCAGCCTTGGGAAAGGAGCCCTCCACAATGGCAAAGTCCAGCTCACTGGTGCCCAAAAGGCGCAGCAGCTCCTGCGTATTGCCCACCTGCATGCGTACATGGGCCTGGGGATGACGGCGCAAAAAAACGCGCAAATCCTCCACTAGCAGAAACTCAGCCACGGAAAGCGTAGCGCCAAAGGCAGAATTAGTCAAGCCCACCTGCGTCTGCAGCATACGCTCGCGCATGTGCTGCTCGTCATGCTTCATATTCAGAGCTGCCTGCTGCAAAATTTTGCCGGCCTCCGTTAATACCAGTCGCTTGCCCTCCATGGCAAAAAGCTCTACGCCGTAGCTTTGGGTTAAAAAGCGGATATGCTGGGACACAGCGGGCTGGGTCAGATTAAGATGAGCGGCAGCCTTAGTAAAATTCATAAATTTACACACGGCCAAAAAGGTATCCATTCGAAAATCCTGCATTGCGCACCTCCTAACTGCTTATATCATAACATAATTTTATCATATAATAAAGATAGATAATTTTTCATTATCCTCTTTTTGTGTTAAGATATACTCATCCGTTAGAAATCCACTCTCAAATACACAATTTTAGGAAAGAAGGTTTACCCACATGCAATTTGTAGAAAAAAATTGGAAGGGCATGCTGCTCTGCCTCATCATCTCCACTCCCTGCTGGTTCCTCGGCAAAATGTTCCCCCTCATTGGCGGTCCTGTTTTCGCTATTCTCGCCGGTATGCTCATTACCCTGTTTCTCAAGGATAAGACTAAGCTGCAGCCCGGTATTAACTATGTTTCTAAAAAAATTCTGCAATATGCCGTTATCCTGCTGGGCTTCGGTCTGAACCTGACCGTAGTGCTGCAAACCGGTGTGCAATCCCTGCCCATTATCATCACCACCATCGCCACCTCTTTGATTATCGCATGGCTGATGCATAAATATATGAAGATGCCGACGAAAATCTCCACTCTCGTAGGCGTGGGCTCCTCCATCTGCGGTGGCTCCGCTGTAGCTGCTACGGCTCCCGTTATTAAAGCAGACGACGAGGAGGTAGCACAGGCTATTTCTGTAATCTTCTTCTTCAACATGGTGGCAGCACTGGTATTCCCGACTCTAGGTATGCTGGTGGGCTTCTCTACCGGTAGCGGCGAGGCCTTCGGTATTTTTGCCGGCACTGCTGTCAACGATACCTCCTCCGTAACTGCCTGCGCAGCAACCTGGGACTCCATGCATAACCTGGGCTCTGCTACCCTGGATAAGGCCGTAACCGTAAAGCTGACCCGTACCCTGGCCATCATCCCCATCACCATGGTACTGGCTTACCTGACCACGAAGGATGCAAAAAATAATGCTGCTGATGGCCAAAGCTACAGCATTAAGAGCGTTTTCCCCTTCTTCATCATTTACTTCGTTATCGCTTCCCTGATCACCACCATCGCTCTGAACATGGGCGTGGGCATTGAAGCGTTTAATCCGCTGAAAACCCTGAGCAAATTCTTCATTGTACTCTCCATGTGTGCAATCGGCTTAAATACTAATATCGTGAAGCTGGTTAAAACTGGTGGCAAGCCTATTCTCATGGGCTTCTGCTGCTGGGTGGGCATCACCATCGTGAGCCTCGTGATGCAGCATGTGCTTGGCCTGTGGTAAGAACTACGGTTTAAACAAAGCTGCTAAAGCCATTAGTAACTAAGTAACTAAGCTACTTCAAACTCCAAAACGAAGCCAAACAAAACATCCCCCAAGCGAAGCATACTGCTTCCGCCTAGGGGATTTTCGTTTTTAATTATATAGCATTATTCGTCCAAGACATTGAGCTTAAGCACGTCGGGGCGTGCATAATGACCGCAGGCGTCGAACTCCATGCGGCTGGCAGGCACCTTATCCATGTCGAGATCAGCATAAATAATTTCTTCCTTATCCCAAACGGGCTCCGTTACATAGTGACCGTAGGGGTCGATGATGCAGCTACCACCACGGCAGACAAGCTCCGGCAGCTTCGCAATCTCATCCTGCGCATTCAGGTCTGCAGGATACATAGCGCGGGTAAAGAATTGGTCACAATTAATATAATAGCAGCGCCCCTCCAGGGCAATATGCTGAATAGTCGCCTGCCATTCGGGATTATCATTCGTATTGCAGGAAATCAGCAGCGTTACACCCTTTTCATACAGTGCCACACGCGCCAGGGGCATGTAGCTTTCCCAGCAAATGAGATTGCCAATAGGGCCCCAGGGACTCTGCACCACAGGGAAATAGGCTCTATCCGCATCGCCCCAGACGAAGCGCTCTGCGCCCGTGGGCTTCAGCTTGCGATGCAGCGCCGCAATGCTGCCATCAGGAGCAAAAATAATATTACTATTATACAGCGTGCCGCTCACTGCATCCCGCTCTGAAATGCCAATGCTGACGTAGGCCTTCGCCTTCTTCGCAGCCTTACCCAAAGCCTCCGTTTCCTTACCGGGCACTACAATGGAGCCATCATAATAGCGCTTCCAATCCTCGCGACCAGCCTCCTTGCGACTGCCCACAGTAAAGCCAAAGGTCAGGCCAAAGGGATAGCAGGGTATAATGAGCTCCGGCAGAACGATTAAATCCGCCTTCTGCTTGCCGGCCTCCTTAATCAGCTCCACGCATTTAGCCAGCGTTGCTTCCTTATCAAACATAACGGGCGCCATCTGCACCACTGCCACACGACATTTTTTCTCTAAATCTAGCATCAATAGGTCCCCCTCAAAATTTATATTTCTAAAAATAAGCTAATTATATTGTACACAATCCAAGGAAATACGCAAGTACTCCTCGCAAAGTATACATTCTCAAGCTATAGATTACCTCCATGGACAAACAAAAGCTGTAAATAAATTTACAAATTCATCACACTTTCCATATTAGCATAGCCTATTTTACAAAAAGACTAGCCAAATCAACAGACAAGTATTATAATTTATTCTACTCCATATTTATTTTTGGGAAAGGAAGGATTGTAGTATGGTAAGCTTCAAAAAATTATGTGCAGGAACGTTATTAGCAGCAACTATTTTAGGTATTGGCGGTTTGATGCCGACTGCTGAAGCAGGCAAAATCGATGACATTAAGGCTCGCGGCGCCCTCCTTGTTGGCAGCACCGGCGATTACAAGCCCATGAGCTATCTGAATAAGGAAACCGGCAAATATGAAGGCTTTGACGTTGAGGTTGCTGAATTATTGGCAAAATCTCTGGGCGTAAAGGTACAATATGTGCCCACCACCTGGAAAACCCTCACCGCTGACACCATGAATGGTCAATTTGATATTGCTATTTGCGGTATTACCCGCACCTTTGCAAGAGCTCAGATCATGGACATGTCCCATGGCTACCTCTGCTTCGGCAAAACCATTCTCTGCCGTAAAGCTGATGCTAAAAAATTCAAATCTGAGGCTGATTTAAACAAAGCAAGCGTACGCGTAATGGTTAACCCCGGTGGCACCAATGAAAAATTTGCTCGCGCTAATCTGCCCGAAGCAACTCTTTTAGTACATCAATTTAACGCTGAAATCCCGGCCCTCATCGCTGAAGGTAAGGCTGACGTTATGATCACCGAAACCATGGAAGCTCGTCGCTATGTACGCGATGATGCTCGTCTCGCTGCTCCGCTGATTGACGATCCCTTCACGAAGAACCAATTCGGTATTCTGATGCAAAAGGGCGACCAGGAATGGCTGAATTATGTAAACTTCTTCATGGAAGAAAAAGACATGGACGGCACCTTAGATAAGCTGGAAGATCAATACATTAAATAAGCTCTCTAAACATAAAGCTCGCAGGACCCAAAGTCGTGCGAGCTTTTTTATGTGTAATTTTTAGTAAAGGGCAATATTTGCCGACCTACTTTTAATATTGCGCTTCGATGGACTTAATCACATCATAATAGCGCTGATTAACCGGCACAGGTACGCCGTGCTTAGCCCCAAGACGCACGATGGTCCCGGCAAAGAGCTCCACCTCGGAATAACGCTTGGCGAGCGCATCCTGGCGCATGGAGGGCAGACCTTCGGGAGACAGGGAGCGCAGTACCTTCACGCCTGCCTCAAAATCAGCCTCCGTCAAATTTATGCCTTCCTTTTGCGCTACGGCAATAACCTCATGCATAGCTGCGAACATATCGCTGCACGGCTTTTCCTCACCTAGAGCGCCACCATAATTCGTCGCATAAACCATGCAGGTCTGGTTAATTCCCACATTCATCAGCAGCTTGCCCCAGAGTGCGTGGAGGATATCCTCCTCAATGACATACTGCACACCTGCTTTTTCCAAAAGCGCCATCACTGCGCCCAGCGCCGGGCGTTGCTTCGGCTCCAGGATGCCCAGCTTCAGCAGGCCCTTATGCTGATAGGTAAGGCTCGTGCCCTCGCGCACAGCATCCATGCCCAAGGCTACGCAATAGAGCAAATTATCGTCGCCATAGCGCTCCTTAATAAACTCCTCGCTCGTAATGCCGTTGAGCACTGAGAAAATAATGGTCTTCGGACCCACTAAGCCCTGCATTTCGTCCAGAGCCTCGCCCAAACCGCTGAATTTCGTAGCCACAATGACAAGGTCCACGGGCTCGGCCTCGGCTGAGCTTACCAGCGTAAAGCTTTGCTCCACGCCATTGACTGTATAAAGATCATTTTGATGACGCGCATAGCGCTCCGCATCCATGACAAAGCGTACTGCTCCCTTAGGTAGAACTTTATTTAATTGCTCGCCATAGAGCAGACCCAAAGCGCCCATGCCCACGATGGCTACAGTCTTGATTTCCATAATATGCCTCCAATTTTTAACCTCTCCCAATTGCTTAACGCTAACTATGAAGCTTTAGCTCTAAACCATCTAAGTTAACTAAGCTAACTAAGCTAAGCAGGGAAGTTTCTCCGATTCAATCAGATTACGATACCATTGCAATGGTCGATTTCGTGCTGAATAATTTGCGCTGTGAAATCAGCAAAGCTCTGGCGCTGCTTTTTGAACTGCAGATCGTAATATTCCACGGTAATTTTTTTATAGCGGACGGTAGCACGCTCGCCTACGAGGGAGAGACAGCCCTCCTCCGTCATATATTTGCCGGATTGCTTGACAATCACAGGGTTCAGCATTGCCACATTTGTCGGCCCCATATTCACGGCGATAATACACTTTTGCACGCCAATCATATTTGCCGCCAAGCCCACACAGGTCTCGCTATAAGCGGCTAAGGTATCCAAAAGATTCTGCGCGATGGGAATATCCATAAAGGTCGCAGGAGCGGACTTCTGCGCCAAAAACTTTTCATCATGTACTATTTCACAAATCATAATTTTCCTCCATGCTGTGCTTGCTAAGGTAAATTTTTAGCTAAAAAACTCTATCTCTATTATAAAGCTAAGTATTTTATTAAGCAAGCTAAAACAAAACTCGCACTGCGGGAGAAGCTCCTACAGTGCGAGTTTTTTCTTATTTACTTTTAATAGCCTAGATAATCCAGCAGTCCCTCAAGCCCTTCCATAATATCATCATAGGTAATATCGAAGTCGCCTGTGTACCAGGGATCAGCGATGCTTTGCCCCTTGCGCTTAGTAAAGTCCAAGAGCAGACAGACTTTGTTATCCACATCCTCGCCTAGCAAACGGCGTAAATTGCGGATATTATTGCTATCCATGCAGATGAGATAATCATAATAGCGATAATCACGGCTAGTGACCTGGCGCGCAGTCTTGCCTGCTACACTGATGCCGAACTGCGCCAGCTTCGTGCGCGTACCATGATGCACGGGGTTACCGATTTCTTCACGACTTGTCGCAGCGCTTGCGATTTCAAATTCTGCTGCTACGCCGCACTTTTTGACCATATCCTTGAACAAAAACTCCGCCATCGGCGAACGGCAGATATTGCCGTGGCAGATGAAAAGTATTTTATGCATAGTTTTTTCTTTCACTCCTTGCTTAATACGCAATTCTAAAATAATCTAAATAAGCTTTATAGCGGTCCTGCGCAGTTAGGCAGGTGTCCATCAGATAGCCTTGTTCTTTATTCCATTCCTTCAAGCCTCGATAATAGAATACCACACTATCGGCAAAAACTTCAATTGTATTCAACGACCATTGAGTATCTTTTTTGCCGATACACTGCAGCTTAAGCATTGCCACCAAGCTAATTTTTAGCCTTTTTAATATAAAGTCTTCCTTAAATTATTAGTTTGTGCTATAATATAACTGCAATTAATGAAAAAGGAGGCTAATTTTATGCAAACTATCCAAGAGATTCTCAACTTTTCCGTAGGCAAGCTTACAGTGGGCAATATCATTTTTGCCATCGCTATTTTCATCATTTGCCACATGGTCATCAAAGCAATTATGGGCCCTATTGACAAGCTACTAGGCAAGCTTAATTTCGACAAAACACTCTATGGCTTCCTGCGTACTATTATCAGAGTGGTACTGAACTTCGTAGCTGTCTGCATCGTAGCCGAGAGCGTGGGCATCCCCATTTCCTCTCTGCTAGCTGTTTTAGGTATGTTTGGTTTAGCTGTTTCCCTGTCCGTTCAGGGCGCTCTCTCCAATCTGGCTAATGGCATTATGCTGCTGATTACGAAGCCCTTTAAAGCAGGTCACTATATTTCCGTTGCCGGCGTTGAAGGTGTGGTTAAGGAAATCACCCTGCTCTGCACGAAAATTGTCACTGTTGACAACAAGGAAATCTTTATTCCTAACAGTGAAGTAGCCGCTAATAAAATCACCAATTTCTCTTCTGAAGAGCTGCGCCGCGTTGATATTACTGTTCGCGCTGGCTACAACAACGATACCACTGCAGTGCTGAAAGCGCTAAAGGATGCCGTAGCCGCTACTCCGAAGACTCTGCAGACCCCTGCTCCCTTTGTACGTCTTTCCGGTTACCATGAATATGCAGTGGAATACACCCTGCGCGTTTGGACCGAAAGTGCTAATTACTGGGATGTTTACTTTGACCTGATGGAAAATATCGGTCGCAGCTATACAACCCATGGCATCAAGGGCGGCGTTCCGGGCATGAATGTTTATATGCAGGATAAATAACCTGCGTCTGCGCAATAGCGCTAGCTGAATTATATATAGTTACAAAAAACTCGCACTGGAGGATATCCTCCCGCAGTGCGAGTTTTCTTATGCCCATCTTATTCTCAAAATATTATCCTAAAATATCGTCCATAAACTTAATCAGGCCTGCCTCTACCTCGTCGCGCAGATCGAGCTCGTTGTGAATCTCATGACGGTAGCCACTGTAGGCCTTAACAGAAATCTTGTGACCGCTATTAGCAAGCAGATTTGCCACATGGTACAGGCCCTCGCCATAGTTACCGCAGGGATCCTGGTCGCCGCTAATCAGGTAGCAGGGAATATTTTTCGGTACCATGGGTGCCCACTCATCACTCTCGATGAAATGATACAGCTGTACGAAATCATACGCCAGCTCCAGCGTCGTGTCAAAGGTGTTGAACATATCACCTGCATGGTCGGCCACAATGCGCGGGTCATTAGCAATCCAATCTGCCGGGCCATTGGGATTTTCCACACGATCCGTCATGCCGCTAAATACCTTATCAAACCATGCGCCCGCAGGCTGATAGGGGTCCGCCTCATAGGCAGCCTTAAACTCAGGATCATTATATTCCACCTCGCAGCCCTTCCATTGGGAGCACAGGCCGCAAAGCATTAAGCCCTTCAAGTCCTCGCCATAGAAGGCTGCATACGCACGCGCCAGCATGGAGCCCCAGCTATGACCAAAGACGAAATAAGGCAGCTCAGGATAAGCCTTTTTAGCAATATCATGCAGAGCCTTTTCGTCCTTCAGGTAGGTCATATAGCCACCGGAATGCGGGTCGCCCAGCGTTCCCCCATCCACACCCGTTTTACCATGGCCCAGATGGTCGTCAGCAAAAACAACGTAGCCAGCCTGGTTAAATTTGCTAATCATATGCAGATAACGACGGGAATGCTCGCCATAGCCATGAATGAGCTGAATCACGCCCTTAGGTTCACCCAGCGGGCTATAGGACCAAGCTTTAATGGTATCACGACCATTAGCGGACGGAAAAGCGATTTCACGAATAGACATAATCAATACCTCCCGAAATACGAATTTTTAGCTAACTTTAGTATAGCACCGTGTAAAGAGAGTGTAAAGTAAGAGTAGCTCCCTAGGCAGAACTTTACCTGTATTTAACATAAGCTCGCAGCCTAGTCATCTAACAAGTGACAGCAAGCCTTTTACAACAATAGCTTTGCTATCATTTCTTCTCGGAATTAAGCACCTTGAGGATAATTTTTCCATATTCACCCTGCTCAGAGTAGAGCACGAGCTCCCCCTGCGCTACAGCATAACGCTCCAAGGCCTCCCGAGGCACCTTCAGCTCCACATTTAAGGGGATAACGCCCCTGCGCTTTGCCAGCTTCTCGTCAGTCTGTAGCTCCGTCCAAATCCCCTTCTTCGTCCCCTGGGAGAGGAAAAGCTCCATTTCATTACTCTTGCCCTCGCAGCGCAAGGGCAGTGCTTCAGTCTCAAGGCGCAGATAGAGGGTATAAATATTGGGGTTCAAAAGCTTTTTCACGCTACCCTCTTTAGCCAAATCCACCGTACAGGTTACGGTCCTGCCCCGGCTTACAGTAAGGTGCTTATTTAAGCGATCCCCTGCATTCTGCGTACGCACAGTAGTCATCACAAGCATCAAGGCTATCATGCTACAAAATAAAACTATCCGTACCAGCCACTTGTTACGCATCTGCCATCACCCGTCCCTTCAGCTTATGCCACAAAAATTTGCCTGCTAAAAGGACAAGGGCAAAAACTCCCGGCGTACAATTAAAGCCGCAGCTGCCACAAATGCCTGTACAGCCTGCGCTACTAGCATTACTCGTCACGAAGGTGCTCAAGGGAATGCCCATGGCGAGAAAAAATGTCAACACTTTATTTTTCATGCTTTTTACCTCCGTAGCCAATAGCGTCCACCGGACATGTGTGCGCACACTGCCCACAAGCAATGCAAGTATGCAGGGAAATCTGTGCCTTGCCTTCCTCCATGCAAATAGCCTGCATGGGGCACACCTGTGCGCATTTATGGCAGCCGATACACTCACTTTGCTGCACCTGCATTCTGCGCACAAAGGGCAGCTTCGCACTAAAGTAATGCACTAGATTCTGCAACGCGCCTACCGGACAGAGGAAAAGACAATAGCCGCGCCCGCCCTTAGTAAAGAGGCCAAAGAGCAATAACCATAGCAGCGCCGTAAGCAGCATGCTCGAGCTCAGGGAGATAAAATAGCCCCGTACGTAATAATTGGCCAATAAATCGAATAGAAAGAAATTGCAGTACGCGCAGGCCAAAATAGAGCCAAAGAAGGGCACTAGGCAAAAGCCTGCCAACATGCCATAGCGTAGGGGGGCGAGCTCCACATGCTTCTGCCACTCAATTTGAAAGCGTGAAGGCACCAGCTTACTCAAATACTCCGTAAAGGCACCAGCAGGACAAAGCCAGCCACAAAAAATCGGCCCTAGGAAAAATGTCACTACGAGTAATATACCAAGGCTGACTACACTAATGGAAGCATACTGAAAAATTTTGCCATCGAGAATATGCTCTGCCGGAATACGCAGGCAGAAGCTATGAATGCTCAAGCCATGCTCCCTAACAGGGAAAAGCTGCGCCAGCACCCTTTGAAACAGCGCACAGGGCGCATAAAAAAGAATAAAGCCCAATATATAACCAGCGATACGCTTTAGCTGAAACGACACAGCGATAGCCTCCTTGCTTATCTATCTAATATATACTCCTATTGTACACCAAAAGCATGTCTAAAAGATGAATTTTTAGTTATTTTTTGGAATGTTATTACATAGGCAAATGAGGATAGAGCACCTAAATGCCCTACCCTCAAAGTATGGAGTATGATGAAGATAATTTTTAATTAAAATGCGAATTCAACGCCAACGTTCCAGGTTCTGCCTGCAGATTTATACCATTGCCAATAGTCTCTATCAAATAAGTTATTCACAGAAGCACTCAGAGTACCATTCTTCATGAATTTATAATTTACACCGATATTAGCAGTGAAGAATCCATCTTCGGAATACAGTCTACCGCCGATATTTCCCTTAGAGAGTCTATCACTCACATAAGTTCCTTCGAGATATGCACTCCATTTTTCCTGAGAGTACCTTACACCTGCATTCATAATACGTTTAGGAATACTAGTGATTCTATCACCGTCTTCATCCTTAGCATATTGTTGAGTGTAATTCAAGTATGAGCTAAAATTATCATCATGTTTGAAGTTTAAATCAAACTCAGCGCCTAATCTCTTAGCTTCTGCGATATTTACATACCACTTCTTGCCATCAGAACGAGTTACAGCGTTAATCAAGTCCGTAGTTTTAGCAGAATACAGAGCGATTCCCATATATGCTTTATCGCTCAGATTCTTCTTCAAGCCTACCTCAAAGGTATCAGTGGTCTCTGGTTTTAAATCAGGATTTGCCACATAGCCATAGTTGGGATCATGGCGATATAATTGATACAGGTTCGGAGCATTGAAGGAATGACCATAGGATACATAATAAGTAGTATCATCATCAGGAGTGTACTGGAAAGCAATTTTAGGACTCAACTCAGTATATTTTTCGTCCTTTTGATCAATGTGAGAAGTAGCATTAGTAAAATAGCCATCTTTCTTCTGATAATGGTCCAGACGCAAGCCAGCAGTTACACTATAAGCATCACTAAATTGATACTGATCCTGTACAAACAATGCACTAATAAAATTGGTACCACCCATCTTGCTATTAATACTGGTAATAGAATTCTTATCGCTCCATTTGCTCAAAGAGGATTTGGTATAATCCATGGAATCCTTTTGCAAATTAAAACCAGCAACAACAGTATGCTTGCCTTCCCAAACTTTTTGGAAATCAGCCTTGTAGGCTTTGCTAGGATATTTTGCATCGCTACCCTTGCCCTCACCAGCAAGATCACTACCAGTAGCATACCCATAATCCTTAACATTGGTTACGCCTAAATTTAAAGTAATTTTATTTTTATCATCTTTATAAGCCAATGCATGCTTATCTACATCTCTACGACCATCGTAGTCCGTGAAATCGCTCTCGCTGAAGGTAAGATATTTCCCGTTAGGTAGCAAAACACTGCCGCTATACATAGGATTACCATTTTCGTCATGAATATAAGATACTGGATCAACAGCAAAATATTTATATTTATCATGTGTATATTTATAGCTCAAGGATTTGTTATCGTCAAATTTATATTTTAGCTTAAAGTTGTAGGTATCATCCTCGCTATGACCGCCACCAGGATATCCCAACAAATAAATCTTTGAGCCATCATTCTTCAAATCACTTACAGCGCCAGTACCAATCTCTCCTTTCGGGGTAGATGTTTCTTTGCTAGCAGCCTTGTAGATAAGTTTTTTCTTATGTCCATCTGTTTCTTTATTTTCATAGCTAAAACCTACTGATAGCTTTTGACCTAATTTTTTACTAACACTTACTCCACGCTTCCAAGTGCTATCAGAGCCATAATGCATATAAACCTTTGCACTGTCCTTGTCAGGGTCCTTACTGATGATATTAATAACACCGCCTACTGCATGACCACCATACAATGAAGAAGCTGCTCCTTGTACAACCTCAATTCTAGCTACATCATCAATGGCAATAGCACTCCAGTTCACTTTACCTGAATAACCATCGTTTAAAGGCATGCCGTCATATAAAACTAAAATATCTGCTTCCCCAAAGCCGCGCATCTGAATACTATTAGCAGTATCAGACATACCACCAGCTCTACCATCATATATACCTGGGACTGTCTTGAGAGCATCAGTAATAGTCAAAACATTTTTCTCGGCAATCTCTTTTTCGCCAATTACATGAACTACTGCAGGAATCTTCATTTGATCTTCAGCGATTCTCGTAGCCGTAACAACCATCGTATCTAAATCAAATTCGCCTACAAGCTCTTGTGCCTGAGCATTAGCGCTACTAAATAATGCAGTCCCGCATAACAAAGTAGCTAACAATAAGCTTTTCTTAGTCTTTTGCATAACATAAACCTCCCATAAATTACCCACATACATAGAAGCACCAATGATAAATCAAAATTAAACTAATACCGAAATCAATTATAAACCTATTCGATAATTAGTCTTATTTTACATCTTATCACTCATATGCTATAATAATATGTACAGTACCTAGACAGTCAAGAGGTTTCTATGAAAATAATACAAAAGAGCTTAAAAAATTACTTTACAACAGGAGAATTAGCAAAAGCCTGCAATATTTTACGCAAAACATTGCTTTATTACGACAACCTTGGCTTAATTCAACCAGAAATTATTCTTGATAATGGCTATCGTTACTATAAACGAGCTCAGCTATTTCTGCTTGAATTAGTTGTCACCCTACGTAACATCGATGTGCCGCTAGCTAGTATCGAGGCATATTTAAAGCATCGTACCCCTGAAAATTATTACCAGCTTTTAGCGCAGCAGCAACAAAACATTCAGGCTGAGATTACTCGTCTGCAGAGCCTTAACAGCAATCTGCAGGAATACCTTGATTCTATAAAAGAGCTTCACGACTTACCTCTTGGCCAAATTAAGCTTGAGCAATGCTCTGAGCAATATCTCTATGTTACTCCTGGCTGTAAAGCTAATGATAATTTCAAAAAGCGTTCCTTATGTGCTTCAAGACTCTTCCTGTCGCTTAGAGATAAGCTCCCCTTTAAGGAGCATTATTTTGGTTATATTGTAGATTCTCGAGCTATGTTTGACGAGCATAAATTTTATGGCAAAGAATACTTTTACCCGCTTAAAGAAGCCTCTGATAAAGCCATCTATCGCTTGCGCCCGGCAGGAGCATATCTTACAATGTATTTCAAAGGGATGTATATGCATCATAGCCAACAATACCTAAAGCAATTAGGCATATACTGCCAGGAACATCAGCTCACACCACTTTCAGACATCTATGTCACCAGTATTTTAAACTATTGGACTAATGAAAATACCGATGATTATATTTATAAACTAGAGATAAGGATAGCGTAAACTGCTTACCCTTTAGTTCTTACACAAAGAAAGGTGATTTTCATGAAAAAGAATCTTATATTAGGCACGCTCTGCGTCGCCTTCTCCCTCTTTAGCCTAGCCTCCGCTGAGACCATTACTCTCGAAAAAAACACTCTGCTCGTGCCCCAGGGCTGGAGCGTAGTGGACGAGGATGTTAAGTTCAAAAAGGATACTCTTGCCGAGCTTAATGCTCAAGGAGAAGTTATCCGTGGTACGCTGAGCAGCGCCACCTTTCTGCGCCCCACAGGCTGGCGTAATATGATCAATGATTTCTGCTATGTAGAAACAGGCAGCGTATTTTTCCCTCGTTTCTTCCGTCCTTGGGGTATGCGCTACGGCGTCCCCTTCCCTACCTATGGGCATCTACAATACAAGGGAGGCACTACTGTCACCTTCGCTGCTGACGGCACTGTTTTAGACGGCATTATCGACGAAAAAGCTACACTAGCCCTGCGCAGCAATAGCTACGGCTTTGTCGATTTCAAAGCAGATACGCGCTTGTCCTTTGATAAAGAGGGTCATGTTCTAGAAGGTACTCTCAATGAAGCTACCTACCTGCGTCCTGTAGGCTACGAGGCTAATAAGCAAGCTCTTTCTCTTGCGGGCTTCCTAGAGTTCAAGGCAGGTAAAGCCATCAGCTTTAATGAGGAGGGCCTTGTTACCCAAGGGCAGCTGAAGACGGAAAGCGTCTGGACTCAGCCCGATGGCACCCACATCACCCTGCCTGCAAAGAAGACTATCATTTTCACGTTAGAAGGAGCTAAGGTAGCAGAAGAATAAGCTCTTAAGCTCTAATAATTTTATAAATAAGCACTAATATTATCCATCCGTATAAAGTAATAAAGGACCGCCTTAGTGCGGTCCTTTTGCTATGTTTCCGCTTCAATTAACAGGTCTCTTGAAGCAACTCGTAATCACATGCCTCGGCTAATAGATTTCAAAGTAATAATCTGCTCTGCCATACTACTAATGAGATTTTCCCAGCCTCTAATCCCCATTAATGCTGTCCAAGCACTATGTAAGCGTTGAGCAGGCATATCAAGATTAAGGAAAATAGTCTGAGCATACTTACCTAATAAGCTTCTTTCACGATCCGAGGCTAACAAAAGCCTTAGCTTTCCTTCATGTAATGGAATAATTCCTGTCAAATCAGAGAAATATTCATAATCCAGTACAACATTATTATCATTATTATGCGCTTCTATATTCTTAACTAGAGCCTGTTCATAGCGAAGCATATCAAGATTACTTTCCTTAAAGGCTTTAATCAAGGATTTAGAGCGTGCTTCGGTTAGACTACAAACAACCTGCTGTAAACTGTAATCCAAGATATTATGCTCAATCCAGGAGCAATACTCCTGTAAATTAACCTTCATGCTTTCTATTTCTGCATCTATCGCTCCCAACTCAGGCTTGCAACCAATAGCTTCAGCGATGCTCTGCAGCCATCTTCTTGTGCCTGCAAAGCCATAGGGAATACTTGTAACCAAATAGGGAATATGAAACCGCTCCTCCAGGAATTTGGCTGCTGGTAAGCCTAATTCTGGATCCATTATCACATTTAAGGACGCCGCTAAAATTTTCGAAGCTTCATTATAAGGTATTTCGTCAATACCAACCAACATATTAACTTTTATACCAGCAAGCTCCAAAATGCGTTTCAGTTCTGCAGCATCACCAAAGGCATGAGGGTAGGAGGTACTTAAGCCCCAAAGATTAACGTAGCCAGGAACCAGTGGCTGCACTTGGTTATCAACATTTTTTAAAAGCTCCACCAAGGCTGCTGCAAAGCCAGCACTGAAGCCTCCCTTAAGGCCTCCGGAATCAATTGCTAAAAAGCAAGGATGAGCATTATATTTCTTGCAGATGCCGCTAACATCATCCCCTATTAGGCTCATAGAACAGCTAGAGATAACGCCAACAAGCTTGGGAGACCTTTCCTGAAAAATCTCCTCCAGCGTATCATGTAAGCTACTCTCAATGCCAAAAACAATACTCTCCTGACTAGCTTCAGTACAATAAAGTCTTTGCTCGTAATCTCGTCGGGCAATATTAAGTTCACGTTCAGCCGTAAGTGCACACCAACGCGGACTATTAAAGATGACTACTGCATCTTGAATAGTCAATAAAGCAGATGCAGCCCCTACCATCTGGCAGGCTCCGTAGCAAAGGCGCATCTTATTAAGCTTACTCATATTTCAGTAATCCCCCTTGCTTAAGCATAGAGCTAATACCTTTTAATAGATTTACTGCTCCCCCTACACCTATGCGTTTTCTTTTATAACA
>JAXEPX010000031.1:0-4970 GCA_034117325.1 Phascolarctobacterium sp.
CTCTACCATCTCCAGGAGCTCTGCCGCCTTAGCGTCCACCTCGCTATTTTTAATGAGGCCAAAGTTTTTCAAAGGCTCGGTGAGAATATCCTTCACCAGCATCTTAGGATTGAAGGCCGCCGTAGGGTCCTGGAAAACCATTTGGATATTTTTGCGGTCCTGACGGGACTGTTCACCCCGGTCCTGCAGTAGATCGTGCCCTTCAAAAATAGCCTCACCGCTAGTAGCAGGATGAATTCTGAGCAGAGTGCGCACAAGGGTACTTTTGCCACAGCCGGATTCGCCGATAATGCCCAGAGTCTTGCCCTCATAGGCACGCAGGGTTACATCATTGCAGGCAGTGAGCACCTTGCCACCGTCCACAGGAAACTGCTTTGTCAGATGGTTAATTTCAAGAATAACCTTATTACGCTCATAGGCGGGCTTTTCATTCGTCATAATAGCACTTCCCTCCTATGACAGGTACAGCCCTGAGGAGCTGCTTCGTATATTCATGCTGAGGATTGCCAATAACATCCTCACGCTTACCATATTCTACGACCTTACCACCCTGCATTACCATAATCTTGTTGGAAATGTAGGAGGCAACGCCAATATTATGGGTTACGATAATTACCGCAACCTTATATTCATTACGAATATCCACAATTTGGCGAATGATTTGCGCTTGCGTCGTTACGTCGAGAGCACTGGTGGGCTCGTCTGCTAAGAGCAGCTTCGGACTGAAAATCATGGCCATAGCGATACCTACGCGCTGGCGCATACCGCCGCTCAGCTCGAAGGGATAGCTATTCATGATATTCTCCGGATTGGGCAGGCGCACATTCGTCAGCATAGCGCAGGCCATTTCGTAGGCCTGCTCCTTGCTTTTATCGGGCTGGTGAGCCTGAATATAGTCAATAAACTGTGCACCAATGCGGCGAATCGGATTAATCATATTGCCGCTGTCCTGGAAAATCATGGACATTTCGCTGCCATACATTTTGCGCCAATCTTCAGGAGTATTAGCCAGTACATCCTTACCATCGAAGGTAATGGAGCCGCGGCTAACGTGACCTGCGCCCGGCAAACAGCCCATCACAGCGCGGATAACAGTGGTCTTACCACTACCGGACTCGCCTACAATGGACATAATCTCGCCCTTATCCAGCTCGAGAGAAGCACCCTGTACGGTCAGCTTGTCGCCATAACTGATATCGAGATCTTTTACACTAAGTAACATTGAAATCCCTCTATTATCAATTTACAAATTTTATAGCGAATGATGCACTTACTAAAGCATCATTTTTTATAATTAAGTTAAATAATAAAATTTTAAAGATGCGCTAGAAGGTATTAGATGCAAGCAAGTGCGACGACGGCGTACTGGAGGTACGTCTAGGAGCACTTGTGAAGCAGATGATGCCTTATAGCGCATCGACCCCCAATTATTTAGCAGGTTTGATGTCCTTAGTCAGCCAATAATAATCAGCCGGATAAATCTTAGCGTCAGCTAAGCCAGCTTTAGATACCATATTAGTCTTCGGATAACCAAAGAACAAAGCAACACCATCATCTAACAGGATTTGCTGCATATCAATCATCAGCTGACGACGTTTAGCCGGATCAAATTCAACAGCCAGCTTGTCGCTCAAAGCATCAAACTTAGCATTGCTGTAACCGGTAGAGTTCTGCGGTTGACTGCCATTGATATTGGACTTCCAATACCAGTTAAGGTAAACTTCGGGGTCACCGGTATTAGCTGTCAAAATATTGGAAATAATAAGGTCAAATTCACCATTACGACGCATAGGATCCAAAACATTGTAATCCACGTTCTTCATATTGACCTTAATACCAATTTTCTTAGCATCAGCTTGGGTTGCTTCTGCATACAAAGGCAGTTCTGCGCGACCACTATAGAAAACAAAATCAATCTCTAGGTTCTTGCCATTCTTATCAACATAGCCATCGCCGTTGGTGTCCTTCCATCCAGCTTCTGCTAATAGTTTTTTAGCATTTTCAGGATTATAAGAATTGGGATCCTTTAATTGATCAAAGCCATAATCCAAGGAAGGAGGTACAGGTGCTTTACCAGGAATAAAAGTATCCTTCAGCAGAACCTTATTGTAGGTTACACGATCCAGGCACTGAATTAGAGCAGCACGAACCTTAGGATCGTGTAATGGTTTACCTTCGTTCATGTTAATTTGGGCAAGAACCGTACGCAGGGAAGCAATTTCAGAAATATTAAACTTTGATTTATCCTTGAAGAGCTGCAGGTCACCGGAAGCAATATTAATCGCAAAATCAATCTCGCCTTTTTGCAGTGCCATAGCACGAGTGCTGGGATCATCGATAGTAGGAATTTCGGCATTTTTAAAAGGAACGGTACCATCCCAATATTTTTCATTAGCAACCATAACTGCTTTTGACTTGCTATAGTTTTTTACAGCATAAGGTCCGGTGCAAATAGGCCCCTCTTTCTTGATATCGCGGCCAGTAACCTTTGTATCGATAATGATAAACAATGGGTCAGCCAGCATGCCAGGGAGGGTCGGTGTCGGTTTTTTGGTTTTAATAATAAGGTTTTGACCATCTGCTTTAATTTCGTCATATTGGAAAATAGATTGCGCGCGAGTATTCAGTTTGAATGTTCTCTCAATGGATTCTTTAGCAATCTCAGCAGTCAATTTATCGCCATTAGAGAAGCATACCTTATCATTAATGTGGAAAGTCCAGGTCAGCTTATCGTCGGAAATAGACCATTTGTCAGCAAGCCAGGGAGTAAAGTTCATTTTTTCATCGAACTTTACCAAGCATTCGCCCAGGCCGTAACGCATTACAACCCAACTAAAGAAGTTATCGGCAGGGTCTAGGTTATCGGCAAAGTTAGTTACACCAAATTTAACCATTTCATTGGAAACCGCTGCTTTTTTAGAATCCTTACCACCGCAGCCTGCTGCAGCAAACGCCAACAAACCCACCATAGCCGCTGCTGCAGTAACTTTGAACATTTTTCTCATAATTTTACACACTCCGTTTCTATTAATCCTCAACATCATTTCTTGGATCCAAAACATCTCGTAAATTATCGCCCCAAAGGTTAAAAATAACAACTGTCACAAAAATCGCCAAGCCCGGGAATACCATGAGCCAGGGAGCAGTTTGCAGCTGCTGACGACCTTCGTTCAACATGAGGCCCCATTCAGGAGCAGGAGGCTGACTGCCAAAACCTAGGAAGGAAAGACCTGCCAGCTCCATCATCAGTGCACCAATATCGGCAGCGGCAGTTATAACCATCATAGGAAGAATATTCGGAAGAATATGTACCCACAGAATGTGACGGGGAGTACCACCATTGACAATAGCTGCCTCCACGTAGTCACGACGTTTAATCTTCAAAACAAGGCTGCGAGCCAAGCGCGCATATTTCGTCCAGCTGACAATGGTCAGCGCAATAATCGCATTAACCAGGCTACCGCCCATAATACCTGCTACAGCAATGGCAAGAATCATACCCGGGAAGGAAATCATCATGTCGCTAATACGCATGATGACCATATCCACCTTACCACCAAAGTAACCAGAAAGAACGCCCATGGTAGTACCAACTGCAAAAACACAAGCTACCAAAACGAGTACACCTGTCAAGGACGCACGAGCACCATAAAGCACACGGCTAAAGCAGTCACGGCCCAACTTATCCGTACCAAACAAATGTTGCAGGCTAGGTTCCATAAAAGCATCCCGCATCTCGGCATGGGTAGGGTCAAAAGGAGCAAGCACCGGCGCCGCCAGCGCAATTAAAAGCAAAACAACTACCAGAATACTGGTAACTGCAAAGGCCCGGTTAGTTTTAAAACCATTTACTAAAGTTTCCATTCCTTACCGTACCTTTCTTAAACGCGGGTCAAGATGATTATAGGACAGATCTACAACCAGATTGATGACCATATACATCAACGCAATCCACACTACAACGCCTTGCACGAGCTGGAAGTCGCGATAGGTAATCGCCTCAATTGCCAAGCGGCCAAGCCCCGGCCACTGGAAAACAATTTCAATAACTGCTGCGCCGCCGAGCAAATTACCTAAGGACAAGCCCAGTAAGGTAATCAAGGGCAGCATAGCATTGGGCAGAACCTCTTTCCAGAGAATGTGCTGCTCACTCATGCCACGAGCACGGGCGCCCACAACATAATCCTGATGCAGCTCCTCCAAAATAGCAGTACGCACCTGACGTGTGTACTTAGAAGCCATAGCAATGGCCAGCGTAGCACTAGGCAATACCAGTGTATCTAGAGCTATCTCGCCGCCAACAATAGGAAGTAGGTCTAGCTTCAAACCAAAAATCCACAGAAGCATCAGGCCAACCCAGAAACCGGGCATGGACACACCAATAAAGGTGCAGCTACGGACAATATTGTCCACCCATCCGCCCCGCTTAACTGCCGAGTAAATGCCTGCCGGAATGGAAACAACCATCATCATTACGAGGGAAGACACAGAAAGCACTATAGTCCCCGGCAAACCTTCCTCTAGAGCTTCCACTACAGGTTTTTTCACCATGTAAGAAAATCCCAGATTACCTTGCAGCGCTCTTCCCAGCCAGTCAAGATACTGGAAGAAGAAGGGCTTGTCCAAGCCTAACTCTGCACGCAGAGCGTCAATTTCGGCTTGGCTTACGATAATATCCTCGTTACCGGCAATCATTTGGCGCACTACGTCGCCAGGAGCCAGCATTACCAAGGCGAAGGTGATAAAACTGATGCCTAAAAGAACGAGGACAATCTGACCAACGCGGGCCAAAATTTGCTTTTTAGTCAAAGCACATCATCTCCATACACAAAAATAGCCTTTTTCTGCATAGTGGCAGAAAAAGGCTACAGAGATAGCGTGCACAATTATCATCTGTAATATATTTTCCGTCACGAGCAGAAATATATCTTAGCTGAGGCTGCGTTCTGGCTAAGCTTTTGCAAGCATCA
>JAXEPX010000032.1:0-4608 GCA_034117325.1 Phascolarctobacterium sp.
TGGTGGAACATTTTCATGAACAGGTTATCGCTCGCAAAAAATTGAATGGCAAAGCTCGTGCGATGGTTGTTACTGCAAGTATTGCTCGTTGTATTGAATACTATTATGCTATTAACAAGCACCTTGCTGCAAGGCACAGTCCGTATAAGGCAATTGTTGCTTTTTCTGGCGAGCATAAATATAATGGGCAGGAACCTGCGCTCACTTCTGAAGACTTAAATGGCTTTCCGGATGCAAGAATTCCGATGGAGTTCAAAAAGGACCCCTATCGCATTCTGGTGGTAGCAGATATGTTCCAAACCGGTTTTGATGAACCCTTACTGCAAACAATGTATGTAGATAAACCATTATATGATATTGCTGCGGTGCAAACGCTTTCAAGGCTGAATCGCTCCTGTCCCGGAAAAGATGAAGTTTATATTCTGGACTTTGCCAACAAGACGAGTATAATTGAGCAGGCATTTTCAAAATACTATCGCACAACAATTCTTTCCGGCGAAACAGACCCTAACAAGCTTTATGATTTGATTTCGTTAATGGAATCATATCAGGTATATAATGATGACGATGTAAATACGGTTGTTGATTTATTTGTTTCCGGAGCTGAACGTGATTGTTTAGATCCTATAATAGATCCTTGTGTTTTTAACTATAAGGAATTAGAAACTGAGGATCAGATAAAGTTTAAGAGTGCTGCAAAAGCATTTGTGCGTACCTATGGCTTTCTTGGTGCTATCTTACCGTATGGTAATGTAGATTGGGAAAAACTTTCCATTTTCATGAATTTATTTATTATGAAGTTACCTGCACCCAAAACAGAGGATTTATCTGACGGAATACTTGCAGCAATTGATTTGGATAGCTATAGAAATGAGGCGCAGGAAGCTATATCAATAAAACTGGAGGATACTGATGCAGTAATAGAACCAGTTCCAACAGGTAATATTGGTCATATCGTTGAACCGGAAATGGACCCGCTTTCAAGAATCGTTAATGATTTCAATGATATGTTTGGTAACATCAAGTGGAATGATGAGGATAATGTTCAAAGACAAATTTTGGAAATTCCGGCGATGGTATCAAAAGATAAAAAATATCAGAATGCCATGAAGAACTCTGATGAGCAGGAGGCACGTACTGAAAGTGAACGTGCTTTGCAGACAGTTATATTATCAATTATGGCCGATAACATGGAACTCTTTAAACAGTATCAAGATAATCCGTCATTTAGAAAGTGGTTGAACAACATGGTTTTTAATCTTACTTATAATAAGGAAGGTAAAACCTATCAAGCTCCCAAAAAATCCAATAAAGTTATAGATTTGGATAAGGTACGAGATCGCTCAATGCAGTTGCATTTGGCTGCCGATGGCGCTGCTGCGTATGGCAAGCAGGGTGATGAATAAAGGTTAGTTATAAGGCGCAAAGATTGTGAGAAATAACAAGTACTGGCTCTTTGCGCCTTAAAAGTAAGCGTCAAGCAAATAATTGGCTTACTCAAGATTAAAATTAATAGTATACTATTTGCGTGGATGTGTAGTTTGCAAATTTTTTTCATCTTACCTGCGCAATAAATATAAGGTAATGATAGATGTCTGAAAATTTTAGTTGATGCTATAAGAGAATACCGCAGGGTTGCTAATATTCCTAAGGGGGAGTACAGTTTGGCAGATTTGTTGAAATAACAAATATAAGGTATAAAGTGCCTTTTGTTTCTGTTGTTCCTATTATTGTTCCTCTCTGTTCCATATATTTGTGGTGCAATCAGAACGGTTTTAAGAGAATTTTACAGTGAATAAGTACTATATATAGTGGCGCAAATGACGCAATTACCACAAATTGTAGTTTGACCATTTTTGCTAAATCGTTAGACGGTTTACCCCGTGCGTGGGTTCGAATCCCACCCACTCCGCCACTATAAAAAGAATCTCCTGAGCAATAGTTCAGGAGTTTTTTTATATTTACTTTGTAAATGTTACAGTGGTTTACCACGCACAGGGTTTGCCACCCTAACCAACTCCGCCACTATAAAAAATTGCTCTCGAGTAAAAGATTGAGAGTTTTTTTATTATCGCTTGCTGACAATAGCTTGCAATACGCAAGCATAAGGTGATATAATTTAAGAAAAAGGAGGCGAGGTAGATGGCTAAATCTGCAACTGTATTTGCTAGAGTCGAACCTAATGTCAAAGAACAGGCTGAGGCCATTTTGAATAATCTTGGATTATCTATGTCCAATGCTGTGGATATATATTTGCGGCAGATTGTAATGAGGAAAGGCATTCCTTTCGATGTTTCTATGGATGTTAAAGCTCCTATAGCAATGGGCGCTCTTTCAAAAGAAGAATTAGATGCCGAAATAGCCAAGGGCATGGAAGATATTAAAGCAGGAAGGACATATAGCGCTGCTGAAGTTCGTGCAGAAATGGAAAGGAAATATGGCCTATGATTTGGCACATAGAGTATTCTGCTAAAGCTAAAGAGGATTTGAGTAATATTGCAGACTATTTAACGTATGTCTTGTTTACTCCAGACTCAGCACGAAAAATAGTATCCACGATTCTCGGAGAGATAGAAGCTCTAACTTTTATGCCTTCTAAATTTTCCTATTATCCACATGAACCTTGGTATAGTCAGCACATCAGGTTCTTTCCCGTAAAAAAATATAACGTACTTTATTATGAGGACGAGTCAACTGGTATTATCAATATAGTGCGTATTATGTACGCTAGCAGAGATGTAGCTGCGCAGTTCGACGAATCGTTCTAATACATTGTTTGACAAACTTATTAAACCATATTACCATAATAGAAGCAAAAGCGATTATAGTTCTAGCATTTGCTACACGCAAAAAAGGAAACCCCAGAGTGCCGGCTCTGGGGTTTTTCATTTCTATCAATGGTATCGATCAGCTCTATTTCACTATTATTTCACAAAAAAACGCTCTCAAAAAGTGCAATTATAGCAGAATTTTAGGAGCAAAAATGACAAATGCTTTTTGTATGCGGACAAAGCAACCGCTACAGTGCAAGGTTTAAAATTAAAGTAACATTCCCACCCTTTAGTAAGCTAAACAACATGACTACAGTAAAACAATAGCCACAATAATAAAAACAAATTTGTAGTAAATTAAATAAGTATTGTAATAAAGTAAATAATATGCTATAATTGCAGTATAGAAAGCGACGCTAATATGTACGGAAAGAAGATGGTTATCTTGGTAATGTTAGCAAACATTTTTTGAGCTGAGGGAAAATTTGCTTATTAGCAAAGTTTTAAGTGTCTACGAAAGGAGTGCAATATGCTCAAAAATGTCGAAAACATGAAGTATGTTTTCGTTGTCATCATGAAATGCATTAATCAGAAGTCCAGAAAGCAGCTCCCGCAAAGGCAGGTCGACCAAAGCCTGAAGGAGCGCATGCAGCATTACTGTGGATTGTACGATATACCCCATAAGGTGGTGCTGGAGCAGGACAGGCTGGTGATAACCTCCGGTGGTATGAATTTTATTGAGGCTGAAAACATGATGACATATTTGAAAAATAGTCAGGTTGTTTTTCAGGAGCAGTACAATAACGAGCTTTGTGCCTGCTTTGGCAAGATTCATCAGGGCTATGAGAAGTGGGAGCAAAGCTATCAGGAGGCCAGGTTTCTGATTGAAGCCACCCAGCATTTTTCAAGCGAACAGACGGATTGGACGGAGCATGTGAGCGTCTTTGAGCTTTTGTGGCAATGCATGGATGGAGCCTTGCTGGAGCGTTATTGCAAGGAGCGCCTGCAGGGACTGCTGGATGAGGCTGCTAAAACGAAGCAGGATTTACTGGAGCACCTGAAGGTGTATCTGCGAGCTCGCTATAGTGTGAAGGAAACGGCGGAGCAATTAGGCATTCATCGTAATACCTTGGATTATCGCCTCAATAAAATTAAGAAAATTATGAAATTGGATGAAAATGATGGCTTTGCCTGGGCGGAGGTGATGTTGGCACTGCTAATTAAGGAATATCTGGATAGTGACTTCTACAAAAACCAGCATTTATGAGAAGATATATAAGAAAAAGTGTAACATGTGATAAGTTTAAGAGAAATTTTCTGAAATATTTCTTGACTTGCTGGTCAAATTGATATACAATAACATCAACAGTTCAGACAATAGGCTATATAGGCAAGCTGAGGGATTAGGCATCCACAGCTGATGGACTATTTGAGACGAATTGTTTTACACCCCGCTATTACAAATTTCCAAGGCAAAGGCAACGAACTACTTAGTAGAGGAAACAAGGCAACTCTTACTTGGCTGTAGTCCCGAGCCTGCGGGAGGAGATTTTGTAATAAATAAAATATCTCTCATTGAAGAGGAGGAAATTATTATGAAAAAATCCTTAGTACTCGCAATGGCAATGGCTCTTGGCGTAACCGCTTCTGCTTACGCTGCTAACCCGTTCTCCGACGTTCCGGCTGGCCACTGGGCATATGACAGCATCAACAAACTGGCTGCTGCTGGCGTAATCGACGGTTATGGCGACACCACCTTCGGTGGCGACAAACTGATGACCCGTTATGAAATGGCTCAAATCGTAGCTAAAGCTATGGCTAAAGGCGCTAACGTTGA
>JAXEPX010000033.1:0-31654 GCA_034117325.1 Phascolarctobacterium sp.
CCATTCTAAATTAAGGGAGGTTATGCAATGAAACGTGAAAGAGGCAGAAGACCCAGAAGAAAAGTTTGCAGCTTCTGTGTTGATAAAGTTGAAGAAATCGATTACAAGGATGTAGCTAAGCTGCGCCGTTATGTTACCGAACGCGGTAAGATTTTACCCCGTCGTATCTCCGGCACCTGCGCTAAGCATCAACGCCAATTGACCGTAGCAATCAAACGCGCTCGCTGCGTTGCTTTGCTGCCGTTCACTTGCGAATAATCGGCATGCTGAGACCCTGCATAGTGATATGCAGGGTCTTTTTATATGCTTTAGAAGAGAATATTATAGCTAATAAGGGAGCTTTTAAGAAAACTTTACTAGCTTAATTCTTGCTAACCGTGTTATAATATCCATATACACAGTGAATGAGGTGAAATTTATGCGTAAATCTTTACGAGTTTTATTTTTAACATTTTTAATGACGATTATGTGCGCAGCTGTGGCTTTGGCTTATAATCCTGGTCAACGTACCATTAAGCTTTTGGGACAGACCTTGAACAGCGATAATCAGCCCGTACATCTTGTTGTAACCCAAACCATTGATATGCGCGATGTGCTTACTACTGAGGCATATAATAAATTAAGTGATGCTCAAAAGAAGCGCATTAGCCGTACGGAATATAATGAGCATAATGGTATTAATGCTGAGCGTGCCGTTATTATGGATGGTGAAGGCAAGGTTATTAAGGATACTGTGAACTTCTGCAGAGATGGTTATTGGTATGCAATCGATTATTTGCATAAGAGCTATGACAGAGTGCCAGAGCTGCCCGGAATGAGCATGCCCTTCGCAGAGACTCTGATTGGTTGGTTTAATGTTCGCCCCGTGGGTGGCAATGATGCTGCAACTGGCTATGATTATGATAAAATGACCAAGGGTAACAATACTCTGAGCTTCTTCTATGAAAAGGATACCGAAAACTGGGTTGGCTATCAGACTGCTTACCTCCCCTTCTTCAAGGTGGAAGAGGTGTCCAATGTAGTTGACGATGCTGTTTTTGCTCTGCCTCCCGCTGATTTTAAACAGGTAGCAGATCCGGCAATGCGTAGCTATGCACAAAGATTGCTCGAAAGAAAAAATAAATAAGGAAATTTAAGTCCGGACTAACGTAGTTCGGACTTTTTCTTAAGCTCTTTTCGCTACAAATCATTGCATAAAAAAGCGCAGTATTGTAAAATATATAAGATATAGAGATTTTTACGCTAAGCGAAAAATAAAGAATAGGAGCGATGATTGTGAGTACTAATTTAGAGGTTGGTATTGTTGGCTTGCCGAATGTAGGCAAGAGTACCCTTTTTAATGCTATTACTAAGGCTGGCGCGGAGGCTGCGAATTATCCTTTCTGCACTATTGAACCTAATGTGGGTGTAGTTGATGTTCCCGATAAACGTCTGGACGTTTTAAGTGATATGTTCAAATCTCGTAAAATTGTGCCTGCTGCTATGCGTTTTGTGGATATTGCAGGTCTTGTTAAGGGCGCATCCAAGGGCGAAGGCTTGGGCAATAAATTCCTTGCGCATATCCGTGAGGTAGACGCAGTAGCCGAAGTGGTACGCTGCTTTGAGGATGGCAATATTACCCACGTTGAAGGTAGCATTGACCCTCTGCGCGATATTGATATCATTAATACTGAGCTGTGCCTGGCAGATATGGAAACTGTAGAAAAACGTCAGGAGCGTCTCGTGAAGCTTGCGAAAACCGGTGACAAAAAGGTTAAGGCTGAGCAGGCTGTAATGGAGAAAATTATGGCAGGTCTTTCTGATGGTGTACCTGCGCGCAGATTAGGCCTCTCTGAAGAGGAGCAGGAGCTTTTAGGCGATGTACATCTCTTAACCATGAAGCCCATTCTCTATGTTACTAATGTGGCTGAGGGCGAGGTAGCTGATAGCTCTGCTAATCCGCATGTTCAGGCTGTGAAAAAATATGCTGCTGAAGAGGGCTCTGAGGTTATCGTGGTTTCCGCGAAGATGGAAAGCGAAATTGCTGAATTAGATGCTGAGGAAGCCGCAGAATTCCTCGCTATGGCAGGTCTTGAGGAGACTGGTCTGGACCGCCTTATTAAAGCAGGCTTCAAGCTGCTTGGCCTTATGACCTTCCTGACTGCTGGCGAAATCGAGTCCCGTGCATGGACAATTAAGCAAAATACGAAGGCTCCTCAGGCTGCAGGCAAGATTCATACTGACTTTGAGCGTGGCTTTATTCGTGCCGAGATTGTGTCCTATGATGACTTGGTAGCATGTGGCTCCAAGGCTGCAGCACGTGAAAAAGGTCTAGTACGCTTAGAGGGTAAGGACTACGTTATGCAGGATGGCGATGTAGTTGAATTCAGATTCAATGTCTAAGCTATAATTAACTAAAAAATATTAAATTCTTTGGTTTTTCTTTAAAGAGGGTGTTTGAGCTTGTTATTTGATACCCATATGCATTGTGATTACTCCTGTGACAGTAAGATGCATTTTGCGGATGCCATCCGCGCTGCAGCTACGCAGCAGATTGGCATGACTGTTACGGAGCACTGGGATTATGACTATCCCACTAATCCTGATGCGTTTACCTTCGATATTGACGAATATTTTGCTAGATTAAAGCCCTTGTGCAATGAAAAGGTGCTGATTGGCATTGAAATCGGCATGCAGACCCATACTGCGGCCGAGGATAAAAGGGTAGCCCAGGGTCATGCTTTTGACTATGTGCTGGGCTCTATTCATTGCATTGGTAAGCGTGATCTGTATGAACCAACCTGCTATGCAGGGCGTACACGCCAGCAGATTGTGGAGGAGTTTTTACACGATTCCATCACCTGTCTGGAGCAGGACAGGGATTTTGATGCCTTTGCCCATATTGATTATATCTGTCGCTATTGGCCCTATGAGGGCGAGGAGAGGGAGCTGCGGCTGGCAGATGCGCCGGAGCTCTTTGATAAGCTCTTTACGCTACTCATAGAGAAAAATATACCCATAGAGATAAATACAAGGCGCCTGGATGATGCTGCTGCAGTGGCAGGGCTGATTCCTCTCTACAAGCGCTATAAAGAATTGGGTGGCCAATATTGTACTCTCGGTAGCGATGCTCATTATGAGGAGCATGTAGGGCGCCGCTTAGAAGAGGCGTTGGCTATAGCTAAGGAATGTGAGCTCGTACCGGTATACTTTAAAAAGAGACAGCTAGTGATTATGGAGGTGTCCAAATGAGGTGCGTGCGTTTTGAAGACAAGAAAACCGGTTTTATAGGTATCGGTTATATCAATGGGAACACTATTACTAGAGTACAGGGTAGCCTAGAAACCTTCTGGCAAATCACTGAAGATGTATATTCTCTTGAGGAAGTAAGACTGCTTGCTCCCTGCGTGCCGAAGCAAATTATTTGCGTTAGCCTGAACTTCCGTAAACGTGCTAATGAATTTGGTGAAGAGGTGCCGCAGGAGCCCATGCTTTGCTGTAAGGCCTCCCATACCGTTATTGGTACCGAGGAGAAGATTATCTGGCCTCAAGAGGTTGGCGAGCTTGCTTGTGGTGCAGAATTGGCCGTTGTTATTAAAAAAAGAATGAAAAATGTTGCTCCGGAGGATGTTCCTAAATATATTTTGGGCTACACCTGTGCGAATGACATCACTGCTCGTGACCTGCAGCGCAAGGAAAGACAATGGCTGCGCTCCAAATCCTTTGATACCTTCTGCCCGCTGGGTCCCTGGATGGAGACAAAGCTTGATCCGACAAATTTGTCCATTAAATCTTGGGTTAATGGCGAATTGAAGCAAAATGCTAATACCAAGAACATGGTATATAATCCCTACGAAATTTTAAGCTATATTTCCCGCAGCTTTACTCTGGATGCTGGAGATATTGTGCTGACCGGTACGCCGGTAGGCTCCAGCCTTTTAAGTGAGGGCGATGAGGTGAAGGTAGAAATCGAGGGTATTGGTTCTATTACGAACTATGTAGAGCGAGAATAGTGATATTTACGATTAGCGTATAGCGTTATTCTGAATACCTGTTTACTCATGCCCTGATTTAGGGCATATAAAAATATACTATATTTGTGCGATTGTAATAGACAAAGCAAAGGCGTATGCGAGCGTATACGTCTTTCTTTTTTGGAATTTATTAGGTCTTTACAATTAAATTTATTTATGCTATGATAATCTGACTAGTTAGTCAGGTTATGGAGGTAAATTATGTTAAAGAATATGACGGAGGGTGAGCCTTTAAAGCTGATTATCCCCTTCATGGTACCTCTGCTCATTGGTAATGTATTTCAACAGCTCTATAATATTGCTGATGTAATTATTGTCGGTCGCACTATTGGTGTGGAGGCGTTAGCAGCAGTGGGCTCAGTGACGCCGCTTTTTATGATGACTATGGTGCTTACGATAGGCCTATCCAATGGCTGTACTGTTGTTACAGGACAACGCTATGGTGCGGGAGATATGCAGGGAATGCGGCGGAGCATTGGTACATGTACAGTGCTAAGTATTTTTGCGACCCTATTGATAATGGGACTATTTCACATCATCATTGATCCGGCTTTAGAGCTGATGAATATTCCGTCCGAGCTATTAAATGATGCTAAAGCCTATGTTATGATTATCGTAGACGGATTATTTGCGATGATGGGCTATAATCTGCTCTCAGGTATTATGCGTTCTTTAGGCGATAGTAAGACACCTCTGTATTTTCTTATTATTTCGTCCGTAGTAAACGTTGCTTTGGCATTGTTCTTCATCCTTTATCTTGGTTGGGGCGTGCCTGGTAGTGCCATTGCACTTGTTATTGCGCAGGCTATTTCCACGATCCTATGTCTTGTTTATATTTATAAGCGTTTTCCGCAGCTACATATCGGCATGCAGGATATCAAGCTTGATTGGCCGGAGGTTTGGGCACATCTGCGTATGGGCCTTCCCATGGCAGTCCAATTTACGGTTCTAGGCATGGGCATTATCATTTTGCAGGCAGTATGCAATAAATTTGGCGGTCAGCAGATTGCTGGCTTCACTGCTGCGACTCGTGTGGAGCAGATGGCGCTGCAGCCCATGATTTCTTCCGGTATTGCTATGGCTGTGTATACGGCGCAGAACTATGGTGCGCGTCGCTTCGATCGCATTCGCGAGGGTGTGAAAAAGTGCTCCCTGCTGAGCTTTGGCTTTAGTGCTTTTGCTGTAGCTTGTATGTTCTTTTTCGGTGAGCAAATTATTGGCGTCTTTATGGATAATCCTGGCGCCGAGGTTACGAAAGCAGCGCATATGTATATTCTTTATACTGTGCCAGTGTACTTTTTCTTGAGTCAGATCTTTATCTATCGTAATGCATGTCAGGGTATGGGCATTGGCCTTGTACCGATGCTCGCAGGCCTGGTAGAGCTCATTATGCGCTCTGGCTCAGCGATTTACCTCAGCGATAGCTATGGGTATCTTGGCGCTTGCCTGGCATCACCGATTTCTTGGGTAAGCTGCTCAATTGTTGTTTTCTGTTGCTATCATTACTTTATTAAGGTTCTAGAAAAACAATATAAGGCATAAAAATAACCCGTTACCTACGCGTAAAAGCAGGTAACGGGTTAAATTTTTGATTAAGCGATAAACATCATGTAAATAGCTACGACAATAACAGGCACAAAGGCTGCTGCATGGACATAGTCTTTATTTTTAATAGATTTATAAATAGCACGTAGGGCAATTAGGCCAATCAGAATCCAGATGGGACCATTGACCTCATGGAAAAAATCAGCAAATTCTTTCTCGGACACGATAGGACTCCTTTCCTCATAATAAGTAATTATATCATAGTAAACGTAATTTAGCTATAAAAAAACACCCGCTCAGAAAGCAGGTGTTGTTTTTAAATGGTGCCTCAGCACAGAATCGAACTGTGGACACAAGGATTTTCAGTCCTTTGCTCTACCAACTGAGCTACCGAGGCAATCTGGCGACCCGGATGGGACTCGAACCCACGACCTCCGCCGTGACAGGGCGGCATTCTAACCAACTGAACCACCGGGCCGTTAGAAACTTAAAAAAGGGTAAAAAAAATGGTGGGCGCTAACGGGATCGAACCGCTGACATTCTGCTTGTAAGGCAGACGCTCTCCCAGCTGAGCTAAGCGCCCGAGATTGGTGACCGGTGGGGGAATCGAACCCCCGATACCGCCGTGAAAGGGCGGTGTCTTAACCGCTTGACCAACCGGCCATAATGTGGTGACCCATGTAGGCCTCGAACCTACGACACCCTGATTAAGAGTCAGGTGCTCTACCAACTGAGCTAATGGGCCGTAATCACGTTACTCAATTATAATACACTATCTTACACGAAAAAGCAAGTATTTTTTACAAAAAAAGTAAAAAAATTCCCATAGCATACGAAAAGATTTGACTATAGCGCCTAAAAAGCATACAATTAAAGTGATATATTAGCTTTGAATTTTTTTATATGGAGGGATAAAGTTATGCAATACGATATTGGTATTATCGGTGGTGGTCCTGCAGGTATCTCTGCCGCAATCACTGCAGCTAGCAAGGGTCGTAAGGTTGTGCTGTTCGAGGCACATGGCTTCAGCCCGCGTCTGCGCAGTGTGGCCAAGGTTTCCGATTACATGGGTATTCCCGATATTTCCGGTACGGAGCTGATGGATATTTTTGTTAAACAGCTGCGTGCTACCGAGGTTGATATAGTTGAACAAAAGGTTATCTCCCTGCGTGAAGTAGGCGAGGGCTTCGTGATTGGTACACCGCATGGCGAGTATTCTGTTGATTCTGTAGTTCTGGCAACGGGTATTTCCCGCTCCACGCTTATTCCTGGCGAAAAGGAGTTTTTGGGACGCGGTGTAAGCTATTGTGCGCTGGTTGATGCGCACAAATACAAGGGCAAACGTGTAGCTGCTATTGCTACTGTTCCTGATGCCATTGAGGAAATAGAGTACTTAGCTGATCAATGTGAGCAGGTTTTCTTCTTCCCTCGTTATCAGGGTTTTGTACCACCGAAAAAGAAAAATATTACCGTAGTTTTAGATAATCCGACGGAAATTACTGGCACCGATAAGGTAACTGGTATTCGTGCAGGTGATGAATATTATAGCATTCAGGCAACCTTCGTTTTCCGCGCTAGTGACCCGCTGAATAGCTTCCTGCCGGGCCTACAGATTCGTGGCCGTAGCATTTATGTTGACGATCAGGCTGAGACTAATGTAGAGGGCGTTTTTGCAGGTGGTGACTGCACAGGTCAACCGTGGCAGGTTCAGCGAGCTGCAGGACAGGGCCAAAAGGCTGCGCTGAGCGCTATTCGTTACCTCTCCAAGCGTGATGAAGGCATTAGCTCACATTTTTATGTCTTGGATTAAGAAAGTTACACCCAATTGCACAAATAAGCTGATTAAAGCTTTATAATGAAGTGAATTTGTGCTAAAATATAATTTATGATATTTTTGATTTGGAGGAATTTATATGTTAGATATGAAATTTGTCCGCGAGAATCCTGAGCTCGTAATGCAAGCAGTTGCTAACCGCAATGGCAAGCTGGATTTAACCGAGTTCCTGGAGCTGGACAAAAAACGTCGTGAGCTGACTCAACAGGTTGAGGCTTTGAAAAAAGAGCGTAATACTGCTTCCCAAGAGATTGGTAAGCTGAAAAAAGCAGGTCAGGATGCAACTGAGCAAATGGCTGCTGTACGTGCTTTAGGCGACAAGATTGCCGAAGACGACAAGGAGCTGAAGGAAATCGAAGAACGCCTGAAGGCTATTCTGCTGACCATCCCGAATATTCCCGCTGAGGATGTTCCTGTTGGCAAGGATGATACCTGCAATCCTGTTATTCGCACCTGGGGCGAGCCCACTAAATTTGATTTTGAGCCGAAAGCTCACTGGGATCTGGGCGAAGGTCTGGGCATTCTCGACTTCGAGCGTGGCGTAAAGGTTTCCGGCGCGCGTTATGTTTTCTATAAGGGCTTGGGCTCCCGTTTAGAGCGTGCAGTAATCAGCTTCTTCCTGGATATGCACACTCAAAAGCATGGCTATACCGAGTTCTTCCCGCCGTTCATCGTTAATGGCGCAAGCATGCAGGGCACTGGCCAATTACCGAAATTTGCAGAGGATATGTACAAGCTGGAAAATGGCGACATGTACCTCATTCCGACTGCAGAGGTGCCTGTAACCAACTATCATCGTGACGATATTCTGGCAGGCGATCAGCTGCCGCTGAAATATACTGCTTATAGCGCATGCTTCCGTGCTGAGGCTGGTGCTGCAGGCCGTGATACTCGTGGTCTGATTCGTATGCATCAATTCAACAAGGTTGAGCTGGTTAAATTCACGAAGCCGGAAGAATCCTGGGCTGAGCTGGATAAGCTGACTCTGGACGCTGAAGAGGTGCTGCAGGCTCTGGAGCTGCCGTACCATGTTGTACGTCTGTGCACCGGTGATCTGGGCTTTAGCTCTGCTACCACCTATGATCTGGAGGTATGGCTGCCGGCTGCAAATTGCTACCGCGAAATTTCCTCCTGCTCCAACTTCCTGGATTTCCAAGCACGTCGTGCAAATATCCGCTTCCGTCGTGATGCAAAATCCAAACCGGAATTTGTACACACTCTTAATGGCAGTGGCGTAGCTGTAGGTCGTACTGTGGCTGCAATTCTGGAAAATTATCAGCAGGCTGATGGTAGTGTAGTAGTACCGAAGGTACTGCGTCCGTACATGGGCTGCGATGTGATTAAGGCTCCTGAAAAATAATTTTAGTAAATAAAACCGCTACTTTATTGTGGCGGTTTTTTTACTTGATATATAATTTGCTCATTCTACTATCTACTTTTTCACCAATTAGTTACTTACAAGAGAGGGTAAATTTGCTATAATATAAGCATAGGCTAACTACGAGTCTTGTTTTTATAGTATTAAGGAGATCTCTATGAAAAAGGAACTACTCGATATCACAGGTATGAGCTGCTCGGCCTGCTCAGCACGCATCGAAAAGGTAGTAGGGCGTATGCAGGGCGTGGAGCAGATTACCGTGAATCTTTTGACGAATAATGCGCATTTGAGCTATGATGAGGCGCAGGTGGACGTGCCCGCAATTATCGCGCGTATCGAAAAGCTGGGCTTTGGCGCGGCGCTGCACACGCAAGTAGCGCAAGCGAAGGTGCCGCAAAAAGAGAATACGGCTGAGCTGGAGCTAATCGAAATGCGCCAGCGCCTTGTTTTTTCGCTCTGCTTCACCGTGCCGCTTTTTTATCTGCACATGGGCATCATGTATGGCTGGCCCTTGCCGAGCTTCGTACTAGGGCAGCAGAATATTCTTATCAATGCTCTATTGCAGCTTTTACTATGCCTGCCTGTAATTATCACTGGACGCAAGTATTTTCTGCATGGCTTTAGTAATCTCTGGCAGAAAGCGCCCAATATGGATTCTCTCATCGCTATCGGTAGCGGAGCCTCCTTTGTTTACGGCCTATACGGCGTTTTTGGGCTTGCCTATGCGCTGGGGCACCAGGAGCTAGCACTGATTGAAAAATATTACGCAGCGATGTATTTTGAGTCCGCAGCGATGATTCTTACACTAATCACGCTAGGAAAATTTATGGAAGCACGCGCAAAGAGTCGCACCTCGGACGCACTTACAGCGCTAATGCAGCTAACACCGAAGGTAGCGCTCGTTGAGCGCCACGGAGTGCAGGGCGAAATCCCACTCGAGGATGTAGTTATTGGCGATGTGCTGATTGTCAAGGCTGGCGCAACTGTTCCTGTTGATGGCTTAATTCTTGAGGGCACTGGTGCGCTGGACGAGAGTGCGATTACAGGCGAAAGCATACCTGTGGACAAGCTCGTCGGTGACAAGGTTACGGGTGGCACCTTAAATAAAAGTGGCTATTTTAAAATGCAGGCTACAGCCATTGGTGGTGAGACCACGCTGGCAAAGATTATCCAGCTCGTGGAGGAAGCTACCTCGACAAAGGCACCCATTGCTAAGCTGGCTGATAAAATTAGTGGCATCTTTGTACCTGTAGTCATTACGATTGCTCTTGTGGCAGCAGGCGTTTGGCTTCTCCTAGGCGAAAGCATGCATTTTGCGCTGACGATTGCGATTTCTGTGCTGGTCATCTCCTGTCCCTGTGCTTTGGGTTTAGCAACGCCTACAGCCATCATGGTGGGTACGGGACGAGGCGCAAAGCAGGGGATTTTGATAAAATCGGCTACTGCTTTAGAAACGGCACATAAAATCGATACTGTCGTCCTCGATAAAACGGGCACCGTGACTGAGGGCAAGCCTGTGGTAACTGATATTATTCCTTTAGTGCTGAGCGCAGAGGAGTTGCTGGAGACGGCAGCAGCGCTCGAGCGTCTTTCTGAGCATCCTCTGGGCGAGGCCATTGTGCGTGAGGCAGAACGCAAGCAGGCAAATGCAGCTTCTAGTGCAAGCGAACTTCTAAACGGGACTCAAGGTATTGCGAACATAGGCTCTGGCGTAGCTAGTGACTTTCAGGCGCTACCGGGGCGCGGCTTCACTGCTATCCTTGCGGGTCAGCGCTATATTGCAGGTAATTTGCTTCTACTAAAAGAGCAAGGCATTGACTTAACAATTGACACTGCTACGCTATGCGAGGAGCATGCTGCTTGGGCGGGCTTGAAGCTAGAGCAAATTCATGCTAAGCTAGCGGAGGAAGGCAAAACTCCCCTTTATTTTGCAAGCGAAGGTAAATTACTTGGCATTATCGCTGTAGCTGATAGCGTAAAGCCCACGAGTAAGGACGCAATTGCGCAAATGCAGGCTCTGGGCCTACGCGTAGTGCTGCTGACGGGCGATAATGAGGCTACGGCGCAGGCTATCGGCGAGCAGGTGGGTGTGAATGAAATTATTGCGCAGGTACTGCCGGCGGATAAGGAGTGCCATGTGCGCGAGCTGCAGCAGGCAGGGCGCATTGTCGCCATGGTGGGCGACGGCATTAACGATGCGCCTGCGCTAGCACGTGCAGACGTGGGTATCGCTATCGGCGCAGGCACGGACATAGCCATTGAGGCGGCGGATATGGTGCTCGTGAAAAGTGATTTACTTGACGTACCACGCGCTATTCGCTTGAGCAAGAGCGTGATGAAAAATATTAAGGAAAATCTCTTCTGGGCCTTTATTTATAATACGATTGGCATTCCGTTAGCGGCAGGCGTGCTCTATCCTGCGCTGGGCTGGCTTTTAAATCCCATGGTGGCCGCAGCGGCGATGAGCTGCAGCTCCGTCAGTGTGGTGACAAATGCGCTGCGCTTGCGCTTTGTGAAACTCTAAAATATTCTTGCAGCTAGACTTGAGACCTCGCTTAGCTAGCGAGGCTTGGCTCTAACCGTAAAATATTATTTTTCTAAACTTCTTTGAAGGAGGTGAAAATAATGATTAAAACTGCATTTATTACCGGCATGCACTGCGAGCACTGTGTGAAGGCTGTTAACGATGCTCTGAAGGCTGTGGAGGGTGTTACCTCCGTTGACGTTTCCTTGGAAAATAGCTGCGCTACTATTATGGGCAATAATCTTGATGACGCTGCCCTGAAGGCTGCTATCGAGGATACTGGCTTCGACGTGTTGGAGATTGCGTAAGCTGAAAATCTACTCTAAAAGCTACTGCTTCTATTAAGATATGCAGTAGCTTTTTTCTTGGGTCAATTTAAAGCTTAGCTAATAAATAGGATAATTTTTTGAGAATTGCAACTTTAGATATGGGGTAAAAAATCTTTGCCATGCTGGCTGGAAAGTGCTATAATATAGAACATTATTACACGTAAAAAGGAGTTGCTTGTCAAAATGGAACATAAAAATATTTATCAACTTGTTTTAGCTGGCGTTTTGTGTGCTATCGGCCTCGTAGTACCGATGGTTATGCCGAAGGTAATACTGGGACCGATGTCCTTTACCCTGGGCTCCCATGTAGCGATTTTCCTTGCGATGTTCATTTCCCCGAAGGTGGCTGCGGCTGTCGTTTTGGGTACGACCATTGGCTTCTTTATGACGACTCCTGTGATTATCGCAATGCGTGCTGCCTCCCACCTGCTTTTCGCAGTTATCGGCGCTGTGATTATAAAAAAATACCCCGATATCATGGAGAAGGCTGTAGCAGGCCTCGGCCTCAATACAGGCCTAGCTATTATCCATGCTTTAGGTGAGGTATTAGTGGTATCTCCCTTCTTTTTCTCTGGCTACATGTTCACGCCTGAGCAGCTCAGTAGTGGCTACATTATGAGCGTGGTAGTACTTGTTGGTGCGGGCACAGCTATTCACTCCTTTGTGGATTGCAGTATTTCCGTATTACTGTGGAAATTTGTTAAAAACACTGTACCCTCCATTAAGCTCATCAGAGGATAAAAATTTACAAGCCTTAGATAATCCCGTTAGCGAATGCTAGCGGGATTTTTTATATAGTGCATAAAATCCTTTAATATGTTACAATAGTAACATCTATAAAATGTATCACTAGACGGGACAAAAAGGAGTTATGTGTATTTATGAGTGAAAAGAACAGTCAAAAAGCTTTGCCTAAAGGACGTGCCAGTGCGTTGCTGCCCATTGCAGTCTTTTTATTAATTTTTATCGGGTCAGGCGTGCTTACGGGAGATTTTTATAGTATGCCTGCTATCGTAGGCTTTCTCATTGCGCTTATTGTAGCCTTTGCGCAAAATCGTAAGCTTAGCTTTGTGCAAAAGCTACGTCTGTGCTCCGTGGGTGCGGGCAATGAAAATATCCTGACCATGTGCCTCATCTTCCTCGCAGCAGGCGCATTTTCGGGCGCTGTGCGTGCTGCAGGCGGTGTTGAGAGCACTGTTAACCTGGGACTTTCTATTCTTCCGGGCGGAATGGCTGTAGCAGGACTTTTCATTATTGGCTGCTTTATCTCCATTTCCATGGGTACTTCCGTAGGTACGATTACAGCGCTGGCGCCTATTGCGGCGGGTATTAGTGAAAAGACAGGATTTTCCATGCCCATCTGCGCAGGTGCAGTTGTCTGTGGTGCCATGTTTGGCGATAATCTATCCATTATCAGTGATACGACAATTGCGGCTGTGAAGACGCAGGGCTGTGATATGCGTGATAAATTTCGCGAGAACTTTAAGATTATCCTGCCGGCAGCCATTATTACGCTGGTAAGCTTTTATTTTCTAGGTCAAACTGGAGAATTTCATATTGAGGGTAGCTTGGACTATAGCTTCCTAAAGGTTATTCCCTATCTTGTGGTTTTGATTGGTGCGATTATTGGTGTGAATGTTTTCGTAATTTTAATCACGGGCACGGTGCTGAGCATGGTTGTAGGGCTTGCTACGGGTGCTTTTACAGCAGCGAAAATGTTTTCCCATGTGGGCGCAGGCGTTATGTCCATGTACGACATCACAGTTATTTCCATTATTGTGGCCTGCATTATAATGCTCGTGAAGGAGTATGGCGGCATAGAGTTTGTACTTAACTTTATTAAAAGCCGCATCAGCGACGAAAAGGGCGGCGAGCTAGGTATTGCGGCTTTAGCTTTGCTGGTTGACGTCTGCACGGCAAATAATACGGTGGCCATTGTTATGGCAGGCCCTATCGCTAAGGATATCAGTGATGACTTCGGCGTGACGCCTAGACGCAGTGCTTCTCTTTTGGATATGTTTAGCTCCATGGGGCAGGGACTCATTCCTTACGGTGCACAGCTGCTCGCAGCGGCTAGCCTGACGAAGCTGACTCCCTTTGATATTATTCCCTATTGCTTCTATCCTATACTGATGGGCTTGAGTGGCTTAATCTTCATTTTTATAAAAAAGCGTACTGCGTAAATATTTGCAAAAGAAAACTCCCGTTAGCTAAACGCTAGCGGGAGTTTTTTAGCATGTGGGTCGAGTAAGAAATTTAATATTGGTTAAAGTGTGTGAAAAGATGCCACTATGTGGCATCTTTTTGTTATTATTCCAGATATACGCGTACTGCGCTTTTTTGCATTATGCTGGCAAAGGTTTTGCGTACCAGAGGGCCTGCTACGAAGAGCTGCCAGGAGAGGGCTACAGGGAAGTTAATGGCTGCCATCTGCGGCCAGACCTCCATGATGCGATGAGCATTGTTGAAGAGCACAAGATTAGCCATGAGGCTCATAAAGGGGCACATCATGCAGACGGTGCAGCAGGAGATGGTGATAGGAATGAGGATGGGCTTACAACTGCGCGGGTCGATGATACTGAAGGCAAGCTTGTGGGCTAAGGGTGCAATGATGGGAAATTCTACTAAGAGCGCGATGGCGCACATGATGAGAAATTCGCGGCTCAGGCTCCATAGGGAAACATTGAAGATACTGCCGTGGAAAAGTGTGTTGTTGTAGATGACCATGGCTCCCACCATCAGGGGGATCATGAGCATGGTAAAGAGTAATTCTTGCTTGAGGTTTTGTGGCATGGGTAAGGCTCCTTTTCTAATAAATAAAAAATGAGCTGCTCAAGCAACCGGACTTACGTTGCTTAAACAGCTCATTGCAGTTAGATTATAGCACTTTGAGAGGGAGTTTGTAAAGAGGGGAAGGAGTAACAATGGTATGATTGAATTTGCCCTATACAACACGGTAGTGTTGTCAAGCCTAAATCCGCTCAATGCGGATTTTAGCTTGACTGGGGGGGGACGAGGTGTTATCCTTTTCTATAGATATATGGGGAGGGTTATCATTTATGAAAAAGGATACACGTTTTCTGTTGTTTGATGTATGTAAGGGCTTATTAATATATTTGTTATTTATAATGATACTATATTTAATAACTGGTTCAAGAGATATACTTCATGCTAACAAGTTATTAGCTGTGGCTGGATTATGGGTTATCAGTAGTAAGTTAATGGTAAGCGCAAGAGATTTTTTTAAATCAGTTACAATATTATCGTTAACCCTAGGGTCTATAATATTTATATGTTATCAAGAGAATGATAACTTGTTAAGGTCAGATTTAGTGACACTGTTAACTAGCATAACAAGCTTGAGTTGTTTTATACTGCTGCTGATTGCCATAATTAAGCATAAATTAGTGCGACAGACTGTTGCTGCCTTGTTACTTATACCCTGTTTTTTATTAGTAATATTATTTTGGGGATATTATTCTACAAGTAGTGCATGGTTTTCATCAGATACATTATTAGCGTTAATGCAGACTAATATAAGTGAAAGTAGTGAGTTTTTAAAAGATTATATATCTGTGAAGACAGCCATTGTTTTAGTGGTTGCAGCGTTAATATTCATACATATTTACAAGCTTGAAAGAAAGTTGGGCTTTATAAACAATACAAGAATTGTAAATTTAACTTTGATTATTTGCCTATTGGGAAGTGGAAGTCTTATTTATAAAACTAGGCATAATCTGGTAACAGATATAGCATTTAATGCTAAGAAAAACTTGCAAAAATATGCCGATTTCACAAAGATGTGCGAGCAAAGAAAGCAGAAAATAAGTTTAAAGGTACCATTATCAGATGTGAATATAGAAAAAGGAGTGTATGTGCTAGTAATAGGTGAATCACAAAATAGAGAACATATGTCAGCTTATGGATATAATAAACAAACTACGCCATGGGTGGAATCAATGAGAGAAGAAGATAAATTTTTATTTTTCAATAAGGTTTATTCGTGTCATACGCATACAGTTCCAGTTTTGACATATGCGCTTACTGCTAAGAATCAATATAACAATCTTTCCTTAGGAAATGCAGTGTCTATTTTAGAGGCGGCAGAAGCATCAGGATTTGAGACTGTATGGCTTAGTAATCAAGTTAAGTATAGCGCTTGGGATACGCCCATCACTGTAATTGCTAACGAGGCTAATCAACAGGATTGGATTAACCGTAATCTTGGTGAAACAACAGCAACTAATTCATTTGATGTAAAATTGGTAGACAGTCTTAGCAAAATCAAAATTAAAGATAAAATGTTAATAGTGATTCATTTAATGGGTAATCACGGATCATATGATCAAAGATATCCTAAACAGTTTGCTAAATTTGGGAGTCAAGATACTATCTCTAAATATGATAATAGTATTTTATATAATGATTATGTTATGGAGCAGCTTTTTAAAAAAGTTAAGCAGTTACCGAATTTTCAAGCCATGCTATATTTTGCTGATCATGCTGATGCCGTTGACCAAGGTTTGGCACATGATGCAAGTAATTTTGTTTGGCCTATGACCCATGTTCCTATGTATGCTTATTTTAGCGATAGCTATATGAAAGAAGATAAGGAAGTTGTATTAGCATTAAGAAACAAACAAGACGTAGTTTTTACTAATGACTTAATTTTTAATCTTATGATGAGCATTATGAAGCTTAATGCTCTTATTTCTTATGAAAAGGAAAACGATTTTGTATCTCCTGCGTATAATGGTGATCTTAAAAGATTAAAAACTCTATATGGCAAGAAAAAGCTAGCTGAAGAAAATTAAAATAATCTCCATCATTTTAAGTTGAAATGATGGAGATTATTTTATCTAAATCTTGTTTTCTCTATCATTTGATGATAAAATGATAGAGAAAATGGAGAAATGAAGGAGATTAAGATGAGAAATTTTGATTATATCAAGGCTCCTGAGAAATTATTGACAGCAGAAATTGTACAGTTAGTAGGAAATATTCGCGAGCATAAAGGAAAACAGGAGCTTTTTATCGAAGCGAATATTGATGAACTAAAAACGCTCTTAGAGGTAGCGCTTATTCAAAGTACGGGTGCTTCCAATAGAATAGAAGGCATCTTTACAACGGATAAACGCCTCGAGGAATTAGTGAGTCAGAAGTCCGAGCCTAGAAATAGATATGAGCAGGAGATAGCTGGCTATAGGGAAGTGCTGGCGTTAATCCATGAAAGCTACGAGTATATAAATATAAGGCCTAATATTATTTTGCAATTATATCGGGATTTATATTCTTTTGCACAGATAGATGTTAGTTATAAGAATTCCGATAATATTATTGCAGAAACTGATGCAGAAGGTCATCAGCACGCTCGTTTTGTACCTGTTCCTGCATTTCAAACAGTCGAAGCAATGGAAAGCTTGTGCTTTAACTTCTTAGAAGCTTGGAATGTGAGTAAGGTAGATAAGCTAATACTTATACCTATGTTTATATTGGATTTCCTATGCATTCATCCTTTCAATGATGGCAATGGCAGAATGAGTCGTCTATTAACGCTACTATTATTTTACAAAGCAGGGTATATAGTAGGTAAATATGTCAGCTTAGAAATGCTTATTGAAAAAACGAAGGAAACCTACTATGAGGTTTTGCAGGCTAGTTCCCTAGGTTGGCATGAAGGACAGAATAGCTATGAGCCTTTTATTAAGTATTATTTGGGAATTGTGCTCAAAGCGTATAATGAGTTTGAGGATCGGGTTGAGCATCTTAAGTATCGTAAATTATCTAAGCCTGAGAGAATTAAGGAGATTTTCAATAAAAAACTTGGTAAGATTACCAAAAGAGAAATCATGGAACTGTGTCCGGATATAAGTAAAGTTACTGTAGAAAGGACGTTAGTTGAATTAGTTAAAACTGGATACATTGAAAAAGTCGGAGGCGGTAGGTCTACTGCTTATCTACGTCATTAAAAAATAATCTCTATCATTTTGTAGTAAAATGATAGAGATTATTTTCGTTATGATAGAGAAAAGGGCGTTTGGTTTATATCTTGTATTTTGCAATCGCTGCTGCGATAAGCTTAGCCGTATGGGCGAGCTCTGCTTCCGTATGCGAGCTCATGAGCGCCACTCTTAGACGCGCAGTTCCCTTTGCTACCGTAGGATAGCGAATCGCAGGGACAAGGCAGCCCTGGGTGAGTAGCTCGTCTGCCACCTTCAGAGAGGTGGCCTCATCGCCGATGATAATCGGAATAATAGCAGTGGGGGACTCGGCCGCTACGCCCTCGCGATGGAGGCAGTCGATGAAGTAAGCAGCGTTATGCTGCAGGCTTTGTGCGTGCTCGGGCTCTGTCTCGAGAATTTCGAGTGCCTTTAAGGAGGCAGCGAGCGTAGCAGGCGCTTGGGAGGTGGCGAAGATAAAGCTGCGGGCTTTATTTTTCAAATATTCGATGATGATTTTGCTACTGCAAGCAAAGCCACCCTCTGCGCCAAGGGATTTACTCAGCGTGCCCATGATGATGTCGGGCATGTATTTGTGGCAAAAATGCTCCACAGCACCCTTACCCGTAGCGCCAATGACACCCGTGGCATGGGCCTCGTCAATCATGGTCAGAAGGTGATATTTTTGGCCCAGCTCGACGAAGCGGGGCAGGTCAATAATATCTCCATCCATGCTGAAGACAGCATCGCTAACGATGAGGCCCTTGCGGTAAGGTGTGCTAGCAAGCTTTGCTTCGAGGTCCTGCATATCATTATGCTTATAGACGATGATTTTTGCCTTGGAGAGGCGTGCACCGTCAATAATGCTGGCGTGGTTATATTCATCGCTAAAAATTGTGCTTTCGCTATCGCAGAAGGCAGAGATAATGCCCACATTGGCCATGTAGCCCGTGTTGAAGAGCAGCGCTGCTTCCGTACCCTTGAAGTGGGCGAGCTTCGTCTCGAGCTCCTCATGCAGGCTGGTATTGCCCGTGGTGAGGCGACTGCCGCCGCTGCCTGCGCCCCACGCTAGAGCAGCGTCCGCTGCGGCCTGTTTAACGCGCGGGTCATTGGCGAGGTCGAGGTAGCTATTGGAAGCGAGCAGCAAGGTTTTGCGTCCTTTGAGCTGTACGTATTTGCTTTGGGCGCTTTCCATGGTGCGCATGGAGCGGTAGAGTGCTTTGCTTTTGAGCTGCTCTAGCTCCGCGGCGAAGATGGCCTGCGGGTTCTCGCCAGCAGGGCGCTCGGGCGGGAGACCGTCTACGAGAACCTTTTTCTTTTCGAGGTAGGCAATGGTGTCCTCCTTTTTAGCGAGGCGACTATCGTAAATGAAGACGCGTCCGCCGTGGGGGTCGCCCATAGCCTTCATGGGGGTGAGGCGCACATAGCCGTGCTTCAGGGAGGAGATGTAGCCGACGAGGTAGTCGGGGTCGTCACTCATGCAGAGCTCGGAGAGGATGCCCGGAGCGTGGACAACCTTCGTCGCAAGGACGATGGCCTCGCGGAAGTGGTTCTTATTGCTATTGGGGGCACTGGCACAGCTGGCATCCATATTGGTGACACGAATCCCGCGCTCCTGGTCGGGCTCTACGCGCGTACTAGTGGCGATGTCGTAGAGTACGGCGCCGCGCATAGGATGGACGTGGCGCAAGAGGTTGATGAGCTCATCAGCTTTATCTGCCAGGCCTAGCTCGCCGAGGATTTCAGACATGATTTTATAGGTGCCTTCGATGGTTTCAGTGGGGCGGGTGCTAACGGGGAGTGCTTCGAGGTGCTCGAGCTCTTCAGGTTGCACTTCTTCCATTTTGATATTAATAAAGTCGGCACGGCCGAGACCGTGGTGTAGAGCGCGCTCACTGAGGGCGCTGATGGTGGCGTCGATGTCGGCTTGGGGGACGATGCGTTCCGCACCGCTGACGTGCTTACCACCACGTGACGCGCGCATTTTGATACTGTATGTGGGCATGAGGAAGGACCTCCTTAATATTTATTTTATATATCGCTGCTCTGCAATGCGAGTACTCTTTTTAGCATTTTCTGCGCTGGCTTATACAGCGCCACAGCCCCAACGGCCGTAAAAATCATTCCTGGCGCTGCGGCCGCTGCCAGCACCATCCAGCTCACGCCCGTCACCTGCCACATCACTACGCGGGCAAAAAGCGTGCCCAGTGGCCCGCTGATGGCAAGTGTCACAAGGTTTACTCCGCCCAGGGCCAGCACTGCACCAGCAACTAAGCGGAAGCTCATTTGAATAATCACGGCAAAAATTGTATGAATGCCCAGCATCATGCCCAGTGCGCTGGCAATCAGCCCCGCTACAATATAGCGTTTAAAGCCAAAGAGCGCGCATATCAGCACGGCGATTGGCGCAGAAAGCTGGAATTCGCCCCCTGCTACCGGGGAGGGGATCTTGAAGCTGCCCGAAAGCAGGATTAAAACTGCGAGCAGGGCAGTGGTCGTCATTTGTTGCATTTTGTGTTAACCTCCGATGAATTACAGTTAACTATTGACTTAAAAAGAGAGGGCGTAGCGTTATCTACGCCCTAAAATCGTCGCAATTAGTTATCAAACGCTCACCTCGATTTGCGGACGTTCATTTCGTGGGGTTCAAATAGGAAGCTTCGGGGTACCATCTTGTTCGAAGAAAGCGATTGGTTTTCCCACCACTCGCTTCCATTGAACCAGCCACTCATTCACTGCAAATCTCAAGTTCGCTTTTTGATTAACTAATTGCTCATAAATTTTACCCCAATACCTCGTCCATGGACTGCTTAGCGAGTGCCACAGCCTTGTCGAGATCCGCCTTCTCAATATTCAGCGGCGGGTTGAAATAAATTACATTGCCCAGCGGACGCAGGAGCAGGCCGTGCGTCAGTGCTTTCTTGTAAATCTCATAGCCAATGCGTAGTTGTCCGTCAAAGCCTATTTTCTTCTCCTTATCCGTAACGAGCTCCAGCGCATTAATCAAATTGATATGGCGAATCTCACCGATATTTTTGTGCGCGCCGAAGGTGTCCACGAGAAGCTGATTGAAATAAGCAGCCTTCTCAACATTTTCCTCCAGGATGTGTTCATTTTTCATGTTATCGAGCACAGCGAGCGCAATAGCGCAGCCGATGGGGTTGCCGGCATAGGTATGGCTGTGCATGAACTGCTTGCCCTTATTATAATCATCATAGAAGGCGTTATAAATTTTATCCGTAGTGCAAACGATGGACATGGGCAGATAGCCACCCGTCAGGGCCTTACTAATGCACATGATATCGGGGGTAATACCGGCATGGTTGCAGGCGAACATCTTGCCCGTGCGACCGAAGCCCGTAGCAATCTCGTCGGCAATCAGCAGTACGCCGTACTCATCACAGAGCTGGCGTAGCTTCTTGAGGTAGAGGGGCGGGTAAATGCGCATGCCGGCGCAGCCCTGCACAATCGGCTCCACGATCATGGCTGCCGTTTCCTTGGCATGGTTAGCAAAGGCTTCCTCGGCAAATTTAAAGCATTCACATGCGCAGTGCTCGCGGTCCTTGTTAAAGGGGCAGCGATAGCAGTCAGGGGCCTGTACGTGAATATTATTCATCATCATAGGCTTGTACATTTGCGCGAAAAGGTCCATGCTGCCGACGGAGAGGGCGCCAATGGTCTCGCCGTGATAGCCCTCGCTGAGGCACATGAAGCGGGTGCGCTCGCCGTGACCTGTCTGCAGCTGGTATTGGAAGGCTAGCTTCAGCGCAATCTCCACGGAGGAGGAGCCATTATCGGCGAAGTTAAATTTATTTAAGCCCTGGGGCACATATTTTACGAGCTCCTCGCACAGCTTAATGGCAGGTTCGTGAGTAAAGTTAACGAAAATAACATGCTCCAATTGGTCGATTTGCTTTTTGATAGCTTCGTTAATTTTCGGATTGCAGTGACCTAAGAGGTTGCACCACCAGCTGGAAATTATGTCCAGGTATTTTTGGCCGTCCGCAGCGTAGAGGTAGGGGCCTTCGGCGTGGTCGACGACGATGGGGCGCAGTGTTTCGTAATCCTTCATTTGGGAGCAGGGGTGCCAGATGTGGGCGAGGTCGCGTGCTTCTAAGTCCTTTACTTTATCTATGTTCATGGTTATCTCTCCTTTATCTATACATTTCCTTCAACACTTCTACATCAATGTTCAGCTCTGTGTCATTTGCCTTCACTGTCGCGATAACAGGTACGCCCGTGATTTCCTCCATCATCTTGCGATTGTCACGCTGCATGAAGTCGCTCTCATCGTAATTATTCAGGATAATGCCGCGGACGGGGATGCCGTGTTGCTCAAGGTAGTACACCGTGAGCACGCAGGCGTTGATGGAGCCTAGTGCTGCGTTCGAAATAACTAGTGTCCCAAGGCCGAGTGTTTTGATAATATCCTCGAGCAAAATATGCTGCTCGTCCCAGCGAATGGGGCAAATAATACCGCCGCTGCCTTCCATGGTCAGGTAATCGTATTTTGCGCTGGCGGCCGCAAAATCAGCCTGTACCTGCGCCATTTCTACAGGATTACCCTCGCGCGCAGCCGCCAGATGCGGTGATACAGCAGTTTTATAAATATAGGAAACGAGGCTTTCCGGCTTTGCGGGAATGCCTGCTACCGTAGCAACGTGAGCTGCGTCACCCGGGAGCCAGGTACCGTCCGCCTGCTCCTCCGCACCGCTCAATGCCGCCTTGTAGTAGCCTGCATTCATTCCTGCCTCGCGCAGCTTTTTCACAATCAGACCCGTGACAAAGGTTTTACCGATATCCGTGCCCGTCGCTGTAATAAAAATACCTTTACTCAACATCTTCACCTTCTATAAAATGTTCTTGAACAATGGTTAACCTACAAAATAATCATGTTAACGTAATCAGTATAGACCTCTTAAATGTGTAAGTCAACCCAGCATTTTAGTAAGGTTAACGAGAAAATTGCGGCGGGTGAGCAATATTTAGACAGTTTAAGCAAATTTTTGCAGGATATTATTCCTAAACGCTTGCCAACAGGGGCTTTATGTGTTATCATATTTGCGGTAAATTGGACTGTTGGAGCAGTAGCATTCTGTGCGCTGTAGCCGAGAGCAGTCAGAGTTTACTAGTTAACAATAAAATTTAAGTCAATAATCGCTTGGATCTATAGGACCGGGACGAAGACGCAACAGGGATTTTTATGCGCATTCTGCTCGGAATGCGCTTTTTATTTTGCAAAGCTTACTTTAGCCTTTGCTTCAGGAAAAGAGCGTCTCTCCGTTTCTATTAGTCAGAGCTCAGCGAAGGAGCACGTTTATGAAAGTCGGCATTATCGGCGGTGGTAAGGTGGGCTGCACCTTGGCCACCTACCTGAATAAGCACGCTGCTCTCGTAGGCATTACGGCGAGTACGGCGGAGCGTTCACAAGCGCTAGCGCAGCGCTTCAGCGTGACGCCATGTACGAATAGTGAGCTGGTTGCTAAGGCGGATGTGGTGCTGGTGACGGTACCCGACCGTTTAATTAGTACTGTAGCTGGTAAGCTTCTTGCTGAACTGGATACAGCTGCTTTAGCCAATCTAAACGAGAAGGTCTTCCTGCACTGCAGTGGCTCGCTAGGTCTGGAGGAGCTGGCCCCCTTAGCGCAGGCTGGAGCCCATACTGGTAGTTTGCATCCCTTGCAAAGCTTTGCTAGTGATGGTGTAAGTGGCGCGCTGACAGAGCTCAGAGGCGTCTACATGGCGGTGGATGGGGATGACATGGCGCAAGCAGCGGCGCAAGAGCTAGCCGCACTGCTGGGAGGACATGCCTTCCACGTGCCTGCGGACGAGCGAGCAGCCTACCATGCGGCGGCCTGCATTTGCTCCAACTACGCTGTAGCTGTCGAAGCACTGGCGCAGCAGCTGATGAGTCGCTGGCTGGGCGACGAGGCGGCTGCTTGGCAGGCGCTACTACCTCTTTTCAAGGGTACGGCGGCCAACCTCGAGCGTACATCATCACCTCGCACTGTGCTTACGGGACCCATCGCTCGTGGTGATGCGAATACGGTTGCGAAGCACCTGGCTGTACTGCCCGAGGAGCTGCAGCGCTCCTACCGTACGTTGGGCCTCACAACGACGCAGCTAGCCTTGACTAATGGTACTATTGACGAGCAAACTGCCGAGCTCCTAGAGCAGCTCTTAGGGCATTATTTTATCGGAGGTACTAACAATGGCAATGAAAAACGTTACTGTTGCAACTATCAAAGAAATGAAGCAAAAGGGTGAGCCCATCGTCATGATTACTGCTTATGATGTAGCCATGGCTCGCAATGTGAATGAAGCAGGCGTAGACATGATTCTCGTAGGCGACTCTGTGGGCAATGTTATGTTGGGCTATAATTCCACCGTGCCCGTAACCATGGATGAGATGATTCACCATACTAAGGCTGTAATGCGCGGCAATAGCACTGCTCTCGTAGTAGGTGATATGCCCTTTATGAGCTACCAGGCTAGCGAGGTTGACGCTATGTATAACGCAGCACGCTTCTTGAAGGAAACTGGTTGCACTGCTGTGAAGCTGGAGGGTGGCGCTGAGGTGGCACCGCTCGTGAAGAAGCTGACTACGGCAGGTATCCCTGTATGTGCTCATATCGGCTTGACCCCGCAATCCGTGAACCAATTAGGTGGCTTCAAGGTACAGGGTAAGGATATCGAGGCAGCGCAAAAGATGATCGAGGATGCAAAAGCTCTCGAGGCTGCAGGTGCCTTTGCCTGCGTGCTGGAGTGCGTACCCGCGAAGCTCGCAGAGAAGGTTACTGCTGAGCTGAAGACCATGGCAACCATCGGCATTGGCGCTGGTAATGGCTGCGACGGTCAGGTGCTCGTTTGCAACGACCTGCTGGGCGTATCCACCGGTTTCTGCCCGAAATTCGTGAAGAAATATGCTAATCTGCATGATGTGACTGTAAATGCAGTTAAAGAATATATTGCAGAATGTAAAAACCGCTCTTTCCCGGCGGAGGAGCACACCTTTAAGATTGATGAAACTGTATTAGAAAAGCTTTACTAATGCGTTATAAAGGCCCATCTGCGTCAGCAACCTTCCTAGACGTACTTCTAGTACGCCGTCGTCAGGGTTGCCTCGCATCTGAACCTCTCTAACGCATTTGACGTGAGCGAAATTTTATATATATCTAGTAGTAAGAATCGAGGTAAATTCACATGAAATTAGTTCATACCGTTGCTGAGCTGCGCGAAGAGGTAGCTCAAGCCAAAGCACAGGGCCTGACCATTGGCCTGGTGCCCACCATGGGCGCGCTGCATGAGGGCCATGCTTCCTTAATCAGCGCTGCTAATAAAGAAAACGACTTCGTAGTAGTCAGCGTCTTCGTTAACCCCACTCAATTCGGCCCCAACGAGGACCTGGATGCATATCCGCGTACCCTCGAGGCTGACTGCAAGCTGGCTGAGAAAATGGGCGCTAACGTAGTTTTCGCTCCTTCTCCGAAGGAAATGTATCCCAGTGCTGAGGATACCTGGGTAGAGGTTACCGGCGACATCACTAAGGTGCTGTGCGGCCGCACCCGTCCCATTCACTTCCGCGGTGTAACTACCGTTGTAACGAAGCTCTTTAACCTGGCACAGCCCGACCGTGCTTACTTCGGTCAAAAAGATGCGCAACAGGTAGAAGTGCTGAAACGCATGGTTAAAGACCTGTTCTTCAACCTGCAGCTGCGCATTATGCCCATCGTGCGTGAAGCTGATGGCCTGGCAAAAAGCTCTCGCAACACCTACCTGAGCAGCGAGGAACACACTGCAGCTCTCGTACTCAGCCGTAGCCTGAAGGCTGCGCAGGAGCAATATGCTGCTGGCGAGCGCGATGCTGCGAAAATCACCGCAGCTGTACGTGCGCAAATCTCTGAGGAGCCCATGAGCAATATCGATTATGTTGAAATCTATGCTCTGCCCGAATTGAAACCCGTTGCGAGCCCCATGAGCGGCAGCAATCTGTTAGCTGTAGCTGTTAAATTTGGTACCACTCGTCTGATAGATAATGTAGTTTTGGAGGAAAAATAATGCTTTATAATATGTTTCATGGTAAAATTCATCGCGCAACCGTAACCGAAGCTTGTCTGGAATACATGGGCAGCATCACCATCGACAGCCATCTCTTAGAGCTCAGCGGCATTTTGCCGGGCGAACGTGTGCAGATTGTTGACAACAACAATGGGAATCGCCTCGAGACCTATGTTATCGCCGGCGAATATGACAGCGGCGTAATCTGCCTGAACGGCGCAGCAGCACGCAAGGTGCTCGTTGGCGACACCGTTATCATCATTGGCTATGCTATGATGAACGAGGAAGAGGCTAAAACCTTCCAGCCGAAGGTAGTTATGGTTGACGAGAAGAATCGTCCCATCAACGTACGTGGCACCGAAAAAGAACGCGAAATCGGCTAATCCCAAGCTAACCGCTTAAACTAAAAACTAAAGCACACTGTCGCTGAGGCTTGTCCTCAACTGCAGTGTGCTTTTTAGTTTCATTTAGAAGTTTAGCTAAAGCTATCAAGTAATTATTTGTTTGCCAATCTCTCTAATAATCTGGTCAGCATTTCTTCTAGAATATACTATTCTTAAAATAATAATAGTCTTCTGCTCAAAATCCGGCAAATAATAAAGTAAATAGTTATTTATCACCACAAAGCGAACGCTGCACTCGGGAAGATATCTATTTTTGACTAAGGCCCCACTTTTAGGGAATATCCTTAAAGTCTCGATAGAGCCTTCTATTTTAGCTAATAAATGCGCAGCAGCTGTTTTATTGGCAAGAACTTCCGCGATATAAGATAAAATCTCATCCAAATCAGAGTTGGCTATTTCTGTAAATTTATACTTCCAATCAGAGTCCATATTTTTCCCTCATAGAAGTCATTACAGCTTTGCCCTCAAGCAACTTACCCTCTTGCACATCCTTCAGACCTTCTAGGATAGCTTGAGCTTCAAAAATACTTTGCATGGTTTTTTCGTAATAATCAATATCCATTACTACTAATCTGCCATATCCATTTTTAGTAACATAAACGGGACCCTTGGCTTCAGCGCAAAGACGTTCAATTTCGACTGTATTTTTTAAATCTCTCATAGGAATAATCTGCATAAAAAGCACCTCCTTCTTTGTGGCTATATTATACTATATATTTAGCCACAAAACAACCTGAGGTTTAGCCATACCAATTACAGTAATCTACAGCAGTAGTTTCATCACTCTCGTAGGCCTGCCGCGTCCGTGACCCTGCTTCGCGACAATTTGCACGCAGCCCGCATCCTCCAGCTTCGTTAAGATACGATTGACGCTGCGGATATTCATCTGTAGGGCCTGCGCCAGTGCCTCGGCCGTAGTGGGATTACCAGTTTGCTCTAGCGCCACACTGAGCTTTTGTAGCGTTGCGAGCGTAAAACCGCAGTGCTCTGCCAAAACCTTAGCATGATGCTTAGCGAGGGTTGCTTCTGTGACGGCAGGAGCAGCCTTATGCGCATTATCCTTCGCAATATAGGCATGCACATTGAGGTCACGAAAGGCGTGATTCAGTGCCATGGTAGCCTGGGATTTGGCATCCAGCATCGTATTGCCCAGCCCTATGCCCAGACAGACCTGAAAGTGTTGCTCCTGTTGGCCGAATTGCAGCAGCTTAATGTGGTCCTGCTGCTTGAAAAAAACATTATCCAGCATTTCCCTCGAGGTAACAATAAACAGTGGGACGATATCATCAGAAAAAACTGCTGCCTGCAGCTTATGAGCCATAGTATAGACGTACTCCCTGATTTGGTGCTGATAGCGCAGCTTTTCCCAATCGCGCAGGGCGGGGTCCTTCTCATTATCAAAGACATAATTATAGTGAATAGCAATCACAGCGCAATTGCCCTCCTGCTTCGAGGCATTCTGGTACTGCAGCTGCAGGTAATATACCTGCTCCATGATTAATTCCTTCGCCGGGAAAATGCGGACACAGGGAATCCCCGCCTTGCTTAAAAGCTCATGGCACACCTCATGACTGGTGAGGCAAATAGTCTCAGGATTTTGCTGATAGCGCTGGGTGTGCGCCCGCACCAAGCGTTCATTCAGGTCAGGAGCATCGGAGTCGATTTTCGCTGTATAAATCATAGCATCCTGTACCCCCGCTGTCAGCAGTGCCTCCTGCATAATCTCAGGATCATAGGTATCGAGGCTAATATGCTTTAAATCGCTATGCAGCATCACGCTGGCCTGCAGCAGGCTTTGCAGAGCAGAAACGCGGTTATGGGGGATGCAGCTCCAAGGAATTTTGGGCTTAGGAGAATGCTCCAAAGTATAGTAATAATTATAGGGTCCGGTAAAAAGTAAGGCATCCACCTTCCCATGCAATTCATGGGCCCTGCGCGGCGTATCCGTGATAATCTCCGTTTCCACGGTCAAAAGCTCTATATCCTTAGTTTGGCTCTGAATGACCTTCACTAAAATATCAATAATGGAGCGTGCTCCGATAATTCCTAGGCGCATGCTCAGCACCTCCTAGCTAGTTTGTTTTTGGACAATTTCTTTATTTATAGACATAATTTTACTCCTATTATACGCCTTTGTCTAGCGATATGATTAGAGCATTAGCAAAGCATTGCTTGAATTGATTTAATTAAGCATCTAGAGGAGCGTGTAAATAATGAGAATTGATCGCGTTGATATTATTAATGTCCATAATCCCTTTAACCATCCCTTTACCACCAGCTTTACGAGCTTTGTGAATCGTGATGCGCTGTTGATTAAAATTTATTCCGAGGGCCTCATCGGCTGGGGCGAGTGCAAGGCCTTTTATGGTCCCTTTTATAATCCAGAGGATAATGGTACTGTGCTCCATGTCCTGAAAAATATTATTATCCCCGCTATTTTACACGAGGATATTGCAGGCCCTGCGGAATTTATCGAGAAATTTAAATATATTAAGGGTAATCGTCTGGCAAAGGCAGCTATTGAAAATGCGCTGTGGGAGCTTATGAGCCAGCGTACCGGTAAATCTGTCAAGACCCTCCTGGGTGGTACGCAGAATGAAATCAAGGTAGGCGTATCTCTTGGTAGCGAGAAGACCTTAGACGACCTCTATCGCATGATTGAAAAATATCTGAAGCAGGGCTACCATCGTACGAAGATTAAAATTCACCCCAGCAAGGATATTGAGGTTATCAAGGGCATTCGCAAGGAGTTCGGCGATATTACCCTGACTGTGGATGCGAACTCTGCCTATACCTTGAAGGATGTGGAGCTGTTTAAGGCTCTCGACGAATATAAGCTGCAATATATTGAGCAGCCCTTGGGCGAAAGCGACCTTGTGGACCATGCGGAGCTGCAATCCCAAATCAGCACGCCTATTTGCCTGGATGAATCCATCGACTCCTATGAGGCCTGTGAGGCAGCTATTAAGCTCAAAGCCTGCCGCGTAGTGAATATCAAGTCCAGCCGTGTGGGCGGCATGTACGAGGGCAAGCGTATTCACGACCTTTGCGTAGCCAATAATATTCCTCTCTGGTGCGGTGGCATGACGGAGCTGGGCATTGGTCGCGCGCAGAACGTGTCCTTCGCTTCCCTGCCCGGCTTTACGGAGCTGGCCCACGACGTAGCAGCAGCTAATCGCTATTTCAATAAGGATATTACCCTTCCGATGGTCGATATTACGGACCGCTGCACCATTATCGTGCCGGATGAAACGAATGGCATTAAGTATACTGTTGATGAAAAGGCCATTGACGCTATGACGGTAGCGCATTGGATTATGAAATAAAGGAGTAAAGCTATGGAATTCAAGGAAATAATAAATAGTCCTGGTATGTGGATTGCCTCGTCCATTATGATTATTACCATTATTGTGGAAAGTGCCGTCTTCCTGAAGGCAGGTATCGAAGAGGCTAAGCGCAGGGGCATGCCCAAGGAAAGATGGATGGCAGGTCTACGTTCAGCGGCTATTACTGCTATAGGCCCTTCCTTTGCTCCCGTCATTATTATGATGGCACTCCTCGCTGTTATGGGTACACCTACTACCTGGATGCGCATGAACGATATCGGTGCAGCGCGCTCCGAAATGGCTATGATTTCCCTCGCGGCTAAGGTGGCAGGTGTTGAGCCCAATACTGCTAGCTGGGGTCTGAAGGGCTTTGCCTATGCTCTCTGGGGTATGGCACTGAATAACGTAGGCTGGATGGCAGCAGCGCTGCTCTTGACGCACCGCATGAGTAAGGTGGTAGCCTCCATGAATGCCAAATACGACCCGAAGACGGTCAAGCTCTTCATCGCAGGCTCCGGTATCGGCCTTTTCTCCTTCCTTTTGGCTCCCGCACTGGTGCCCTATAAAACAAGCACCTGGATTGCTGCCTTTACGGGTGCAGCCTCCATGGTTATTATCTCCACTGTCTTTAAAAATTATCCTCGCCTGCAGGAGGTAGCTCTGGGGCTATCCATCGTCATCGGTATGTATGTCACTGCCGCTATTATGGGCTAAGGAGGAAGAAAAATGAGCGCATTTGAAAAGAAATCCATTCGCATTGGCGTTACCTTTTTAAGCTGTGGTATTGTCGCCAATTTTATTCCCGCATTATATGTTTATTTTGCCTATGGCATTATTCCTCCCTTCAGCGATTTGCTGAAGATTTGGGGTGTAGCGCTGGCTGGCTTTGGCGTTACCTATGTGTTACAGCCCACAGCCTTCTATACCATGATGGGCGTGGCAGGCAGCTATATCGGCTGGCTGAGTGGTAACTGCGCGGATATCCGCATTCCTGCCATTACCATGGCGCAAAAGGCTTCCGGCTATGAAACTGCTACTCCCGAGGGCGACGTTATGGCGACCATCGGTGTAGCTGTATCGACCTTTGTTTCCATTTTCATTATCTCCACCTTTACCTATTTGGGTGGCGAGGTAATCAATAGCCTGCCTCCCTTTATTAAGGCTGGCTTCCGCTATCTGATGCCCTCGCTGTTTGGCGCTGTGTATATGCAGCTGTGCCTCAAGCATCTGAAGGCGGGCTTTATTACCATCGTTTTAGCTTCCGGTGCTGCCTTCATTCTGAAGAGCTTCCTGCATGTGCATATCATTTGGCTGAGCCTGGTCTGCATTGCTATTGGCATCGTTGTGACCCATATGGTGGAAATCAAACAGGAATAACTAAGTAAATTAAGCTTAGCGTAGCTTTACTTTTCCTCTAGCGGAGAGTAAGCTACGCTTTTTATTTAGAAGATGAATTTTTGTGTTGTTTTATACAGCGCACATAGCAATACCAATAGTGCGAACAAGCTGTGAATCGCGCTATATATTGTAGAAGTGTTCAATATAAATAAAATAAACAAACAAAATTTCTAAATACTATTGACAAAATTCGCCGTCGGTATTATTATATATACAAACAAAAATTTACTAAGGCGGTGAAAATAATGAAAGGTATTTTGCTTGCAGTAGCTTTTGCTTGGCTTGCATATACAGGTATTGGCGAGGTGTTCGCAGAGCAGCCCGTGTATCGTAATTATAGCATTACCGTGGCAGGAGGCGATACGCTGTGGGCCATCGGCTGTCGTCATGCCGAGAGCAATGAGGACGTTCGTGCGGTGATTAAGCGCATCGAAAAAGCAAACAAGCTTACCTCCAGTCAGCTGCAACCGGGCCAAGTACTCATTATTCCAATGCGCGTGCAGGACAAGGATTATATGCTGGCTCAGAAATAATAGCTTACGCAGTTTTAGTCATGATAATTTCACAGAACCTCCACAAGGCTTTTTGCTAAAGGTGTAGAATATAGACACTAGCAAAGTATTATTGAAGCTTATATTGTAAGGAGGTACATAGCATGCAAAGTAAAAAATGGATTGTAGCTGCTCTTCTGGCGGGCTTTATCGTAGGTAATAGCATGCCCCTAGCGCAGGCAGGTATTTTGGACAAGGTGATTAAGGGTGGCGTTATCGGCTATGCCGTAGATGCTACTGCGGACTCCTTAAATAACGGTATTAACGCTGTTACTGCCAAATATGGCGTCAGCTCCACGGATGCTACGAAGGTTGTGCCCATTATCTCCGTAGGCGATGGCAGTCGTGCCGGTGC
>JAXEPX010000034.1:0-4138 GCA_034117325.1 Phascolarctobacterium sp.
ATATTAACGAGGTGCGCAAGGAGGTTGGCATGGTTTTCCAGCGCTTCAACCTTTTCCCCCATATGAATGTACTGCAAAACCTGATGCTCGCGCCGATGAAGGTGCGTGGTATTAAAAAGGAAGAGGCCGAGGCTACGGCTACGAAATACCTGGAGAAGGTAGGCCTCCTAGATAAGGCGCACAGCTATCCCGACCAGCTCAGTGGCGGTCAGCAGCAGCGTGTAGCCATCGCGCGTGCGCTCTGCATGAAGCCGAAGGCGCTGCTGTTCGACGAGCCCACCAGTGCACTGGACCCCGAAATGGTTAACGAGGTACTGGATGTTATGAAGGAGCTCGCTAACGAGGGTATGACCATGGCTGTTGTAACCCACGAAATGGGCTTTGCACGCGAGGTGGGTGACCGCGTTGTCTTCGTTGACGGCGGTATTATCCAAGAAGAGGGCACCCCTGAGGAGCTCTTTGGCAACCCCAAAACAGAGCGCTGCAAGAGCTTTTTGTCCAAGATTCTCTAAACAGCTTTTCCTTCTCGTAAAACCGTAAATTTTGCAAAAATGTAACACTTTCTAGATATTTCACCAAAAGTTCACGCAAAAATGATAAATGCAGCAGGAGTTTTAGCCCCTATGGCGAATAGTATAAGCAAAGGGATAAAGCCTTAGCCCTTGTAGAAAAAAGGTAGCATCAATGCTCACGCGAGTGCTGATGACATACCCTAAGGAGGCATGAATTATGAGCGTAAACGTAAAAGGCAGAAACATCAATGTAACCCCGGCTTTGAAAGAGTATGTGGAAAAGAAAATTACGAAGGTTACAAAACAGTTTAAGACAGTGGGCGACATTTCTGCAGTTTTGAAGGTTGAGCATGGCAATCATATCGTGGAGATTACCGTTCCGGCAAGCGGCATCCTGCTGAGAGCTCAGGAAACCACCAAAGATATGTACTCCTCCATTGATTTGGTAGTAGAGAAGATTGAACGTCAAATCCATAAATATAAAACTCGTCTGATGAAGAGAAAATATTCCAACTTTGCAGATGCGGAGCTTGCTCCCGCAGCTCCTGCGCCCGAGCCCGAAGCTGAGGAAGAGTTCGAAATCATTAAGAACAAGCATTTTGTAATGCGTCCGATGACTCCGGAGGAAGCAATTCTGCAAATGAATCTCTTGAATCACGACTTCTTCGTGTTCTACGACCCGGATCTGGGCAGCACCAATGTAGTTTATCGCCGCAAGGATGGTAAATATGGTCTCCTGAGCCCCGAGCTGAAGTAGGTCATACGTATCTAACAGCATAGTGTAAATTCTGTGGCAGGTGCTGAGGGTGCCTGCCACTTGTTTTAACGGAAACTTCACAAAAAAAGCTGAGGAAATGGCCTCGGCTTTTTGCATTTTCCTGCTTTTTCTGCTATAATTTATAATTAGGTGTATAGTCTTTTGTTACACATGAATTTAAGGAGTGATCAATTTGCTCGATAGCATTTTAAAGAAAATTTTTGGCGACCCCAATGAAAAAGAACTGAAGAATATTCGCGTTATTGTAGATAAGATCAATAGCTTGGAAAAAACCATGGAGAACCTGAGCTCTGCTAACCTGGCAGCGAAGACCTCCGAGTTCAAGGTGCGCCTGCAAAAGGGCGAGACCCTGGATGACATTCTGCCCGAGGCCTTCGCCGTAGTGCGCGAGGCTTCTAAGCGCGTAACCGGCATGCGTCATTTCGATGTTCAGCTCATCGGTGGCGTGGTGCTGCACCGTGGCAAAATTGCCGAGATGCGTACTGGCGAGGGTAAAACCTTAGTTGCAACCCTGCCTGTATATCTGAATGCGCTGACTGGTAAGGGCGTACACGTTGTTACCGTCAACGATTATCTGGCACGCCGCGACAGCATTGACATGGGCCGTATTTACAAGGCTCTGGGCCTGTCCGTGGGACTGATTGTCCACGATATGGACTACCCTGACCGCAAGGCTGCCTATGCTGCGGACGTAACCTATGGTACTAATAATGAATTTGGCTTCGACTACCTGCGTGATAACATGGTTGTAAGCGAGGACCAAATGGTACAGCGCGAGCTTAATTATTGCATCGTCGACGAGGTTGACAGTATCCTCATCGATGAAGCGCGTACCCCGCTGATTATTTCCGGCCCCGGCGAAAAATCCACCGACCTCTATCGCATTATGGCGCAGGTTGTGGACAAGATGATTGTCGAGGAGGACTACACTGTTGACGAGAAGCAAAAGCAAGTAGCTCCGACTGAAAAAGGTATTGCTAAAGCAGAAAAAATGCTGGGCATTAAAAACCTGTATGATAATGAGCATGGTGTGGACTACTCCCACCAGATTATGTGCGCACTGAAGGCGAAGGCCCTGATGCACCGCGACCGCGATTATGTGGTTAAGGATGGTCAGGTCATCATCGTCGACGAGTTCACCGGCCGTCTGATGTTCGGCCGCCGCTTCTCCGAGGGCCTGCATCAGGCTATTGAGGCTAAAGAGGGCGTGAAGGTTGAGCGCGAAAGCCAGACCCTGGCAACCATTACCTTCCAGAACTACTTCCGTATGTACAAGAAGCTGTCCGGTATGACCGGTACTGCTAAGACCGAGGAGCAGGAGTTCCAAAAGATTTATAACCTGCCCGTAGTCGTAATCCCCACTAATAAGCCCATGATCCGTGTGGATGCTCCGGACGTAATCTACAAGACACGTCTGGCTAAATATAAAGCAGCCGTTAAGGAAATCGAAGATTGCCATAAGGCAGGACAGCCCGTACTGGTGGGCACCACCTCCATTGCGCAGTCCGAGGAGCTCAGCGCAATGCTGAAGCGTCGTGGCATTCCCCACAATGTTTTGAATGCGAAATACCATGAAAAGGAAGCAGAAATCATTGCTCTCGCAGGCCAATATGGTGCCGTAACCATCGCCACCAATATGGCAGGCCGTGGTACCGATATTACTCTGGGTGAGGGCGTACCCGAGCTGGGTGGCCTGCACATCATCGGCACGGAGCGTCATGAAAGCCGTCGTATCGATAACCAGCTGCGCGGTCGTTGCGCTCGTCAGGGCGACCCGGGCTCCTCTAAGTTCTTCCTGAGCCTTGAGGATGACCTGATGCGTCTCTTTGGTAGCGATAATATCGCCGGCATTATGGATAAGCTGGGCATGGAGGACGATGAGCCCATCGAGCACAGCCTGGTAACGAAATCCATCGAGAATGCGCAGAAGAAGGTTGAAGCACGTAACTTCAGCATTCGTAAGCACGTCCTCGAATATGACGATGTTATGAATCAACAGCGTGAGGTTATCTACGCACAACGCAAGAAGATTCTCCATCAGGAGGACCTCAGCGGCAATATCAAGGAGATGGTGGAGAAGGTTGTGGTCCGCACCATGGCTATGTATGCTCCGCCCGAGGTTTACTCTGAGGATTGGGATCTGAAGGCATTGATTCAATATGCCGAGGAATTCTATGCACCGCGCGGTGTGCTGACTGTGGATGAGCTGTCCACGCTGAGCCGTGAGGAGCTGGACGAGCGCCTGCATAAGGTGGCTGCGGACTGGTATCAGGCACGTGAGGACGCTATTGGTCCTGAGCTGATGCGCGAGCTGGAAAACCTGGTAATGCTGAAGGTTGTGGACAACCACTGGATGGAGCACCTCGATGCTATGGACATGCTGCGTGAGGGCGTGGGCCTGCGTGCGTATGGCCAGAAGGATCCGCTGGTTGAGTACAAGTTCGAGGCTTATGACATGTTCGAGGCTATGATTGACGCTATTCAGGATGACGTAGTACGCTACATCTACCATGTAAATGTTATTACCCAACAGGCTGATGATCATCTTTCCGAAGCTGAGGAGCATGGCGCCGAAGAAGTATAAGAAGTCCGCTCTAAAGCGGACATCTGCTTCACACTGCCTCCTAGGAGTATTGTCGATACGCCGTCGTCGGCACTGCTCGCATCTGGCCGCTTTATAACGGCCTTAAGGTTAATATAGATGGCAAAATAACTAAATTTGCTTAAATTCTCACTATGAAAGGTTGTGAAGTAATTTTGTTAATCGAAGAGTACAAACCCGAAATCGTTAACCTGCAAGCAAAATTAGAGGAAATGAGGGGATCTCTTTGACATCGCTGTCAAAGAG
>JAXEPX010000035.1:0-4742 GCA_034117325.1 Phascolarctobacterium sp.
AGGAGGCTGCGCAACGCCTGTATAAGGAGTGGTTTGTGGACCTGCGTTTCCCAGGGCATGAGAATGTGAAGATTGTGGACGGTGTGCCAGAGGGGTGGAGGAAGGTAGGATTGTCTTCTATAGCACCAATTTTGACAGGTAAAAAGGATGCTAATTTTGGCACAAATGGAGGACCATATCCGTTTTTTACATGTGCTCAAGAACCTATAAAAGCACCTTCGTACTCATTTGATTGTAATGCTGTTATTCTAGCTGGTAATGGTGAGTTTAATGTAAAGCTTTATAGGGGTAAGTTTGAAGCATATCAAAGAACATATATCTTCTCGCCTAATGATGACAAAGACCTTTATATGCTATATTATGCTGTTAAAGAAAGCATGAGGCAGTTATTTCAAGGGGCGAGTGGCTCTACTATAAAATTTCTAACAAAGAGAATGCTAGAGGAGATTACAGTTTACGTAGTTAGCGATGATATACTTAGTGTTTTTAATGCGTATTGTGAAGCATATCAGAAGAAGCTAGAAGTGTTAAGAGCGCAAACCGTTAGTTTACAAGAAGCCCGCGACCGCCTGTTGCCGAAGCTGATGAGCGGGGAGATCGAGGTGTAGCATCGCTAGGCGTTGCAAAATAACATCGTTTGAATGTGGAGAGTTGGTACGAGTAAAAGCAAAAGCCCATTCATCGATAAAAGCATTGCGTTAGCTCGAAGATGATAGTATAATTTTATTATAAAAACATCTAAAAAATACTATGGAGGATATGTATATGATTATTAAGGCTTCTGCTGCTATAAGGCAAAACTATAATGAAATATCCGAGCTCTGCAAGACTACTAAAGAACCAGTATATCTTACGAAAAACGGTGAGGGAGATTTAGTTGTTATGGACATAGCAAGCTTTACTAAGCGCGAAAAAATGCTCAAGCTTCGGGAAAATCTGCTTGCAGTGGAAGAAAATCGCTTACATGGTAGTGCAAATTACACAATTGAAGATTTGGACACTTATCTTGCAGGTGTTATTGAGGATGTAGAACATGCTAGCAAACAAGCAGTATAAGGTGTTTATATCTGAAGAGGCTAAAAGGGGTCTCGGAAAAATTGTTCGCTCTGTTGCCTTGAACAGTGTGCAAACAGCCTCTAAATTACGTTTAGATATTGTCAGTGAAATTAAGTCATTGGAAAGTTTTCCTGAGCGTTATCCTTTTTTAGAAGGAGATTTTATTCCCTTTAATAAATATCATAAGTTGGTAATCAGAAGAAATTATCTTGTTATATATCAGGTTAAAGATTGCGTTGTTAATGTGGACTATGTTGTTGATTGCCGACAAGACTATCAGTGGCTAATAAGATAGCAAATCTCAAGCTAGAGATTAATAGAGGTGTAAAAATGAGTAATGAGTATTGCGAGAATAAATTCGTACAGGGAAGCTCCATCCAGCTCTTGCATGATGACCTGGGCTGGGATACTGCCTACGCCTTTAACGAGGAGACTCTGGGCGCGGAAGGCACCTTTGGCCGCAGAAGCTATCATCAAGTGCTGCTACCGAAGTACCTGGAAGCTGCTTTAACAAAACTCAATCCCTGGATTACACCTAAACAAATTGCTCAAGTCATGGCAAAGCTCGAAGAAAAGCCTGCTGCTACTTCCATTCTCGAAATCAATAGAGCAAAATACGATATGCTGCGAAATGGCGTGGACGTGGATGTGGTGGATGAAAGGGGACACAAAAGCACTAAAAAAGCCTTACTCCTAGACTACAATACTATTACCAATAATAGCTATCTTGCGGTGCAGGAGCTCAAAATTAACGGGCCCATCTACAATAGGCGTACTGATATAGTTTGCTTCGTCAACGGCATTCCCCTTGTCTTCATTGAGCTTAAAAAGGCCACCGTGGACATCTATAATGCCTACATTGATAACTATCGTGACTACGTGAAGTCCATTCCCCAGCTGTTTTATTACAACGCCTTTCTCCTTCTAGGTAATGGCCCCCAGGCGAAGGTGGGTACATTGGAGAGCAAATATGCCTTTTTCCACGAGTGGAAGCGCCTGGCAGAGGCGGATGCAGGCAAGGTGGCTTTGAAAACTGCCTTGCTAGGTCTATGCAAAAAAGAGAATCTCCTAGACCTCGTGGAAAACTTTATCGTCTTCGATGAAGCAGGTGGCAAGTTGGCGAAAATTCTTGCCCGTAACCATCAATATTTAGGTGTTAACAAGGCTGTAGAAAAATATGCTCGCCATGAGTTTAAGGATGGCAAGCTGGGCGTCTTCTGGCATACGCAGGGATCCGGCAAGAGCTATTCCATGCTCTTTTTCGTGCGCAAAATCATGCGTAAGCTCGAGGGCAAGCAGACCTTTCTCATCCTGACGGATAGAGTGGAGCTGGATAAGCAGTTGCGCGGTACCTTTGCTTCCTGCGGCATGCTGGGCAAGGGAGATCCTGCTCGCTACGTGGCCCAGAACGGTGCCGATTTAATTGCGAAAATCAAGGATAAGCTGCCCATTGTCTTTAGCCTCATTCATAAGTTTAATAAAGCCGACGTGGAGCCTTATTATCCTGACCATGAGGTAATCATTATCTCTGACGAAGCGCACAGAACGCAAAACGGCATCTATGCAGAAAATCTCTGCCGCTTTTTGCCCACTGCTTCTCGCATCGGGTTTACAGGAACGCCCATTTTTAGTAGCAATGAGATAACCGCCAGAACCTTTGGTGAATATATCTCTACCTACGATTTCCAGCGAGCCGTGGACGATAATGCCACTGTGCCTTTATATTACGAAAATCGTGGGGAAAAGCTACAAAATATAACTAATCCTAAGATTACCGAAGAAATGCTGGCTGCTATTGAAGAGGGAGAGCTAGACCTGAATCAGCAGGAAAAGCTCATGCAGTATTTCAACAAGGAAATCCATATTTTAACTGCTCCCGATAGACTCAAGACCATTGCTAAGGATTTCGTAAGTCATTATAGCTCTATTTGGCAGTCCGGTAAGGCCATGTTCGTCTGCCTGGATAAAATCACCTGCGTACGCATGTATGAGTATGTACAGCAGTATTGGAAGCAAAAAATTGCTGATTTGGAGCAGGAAATAAAGAATTGCACTAGTGACCAGGAAGCAATGGAGCTCACGCAAAAGCTAGAGTGGATGCGTACTACGGAGATGGCAGTTGTGATTTCTGAATCGCAGAACGAGGAAGAGGAGTTTTCTAAGTGGGGACTTGATATTAAACCCCATCGCCTGAAAATGAAGAGTCGTAATTTAGATGTGGAGTTCAAGCAGGCTGAGCACCCCTTTAGAATTGTCTTTGTCTGCGCTATGTGGCTGACAGGCTTCGACTGTCCTTCTTTATCCGTTCTCTATATTGATAAAATGATGAAGGACCATACCCTCATGCAGGCCATTGCTAGAGCCAATCGTGTGGCCGAGGGGAAGAGCAATGGCTTGATTATAGATTATGTGGGCATTGTTCAGGTGTTGAAAAAAGCTCTGGCCAACTATACTAGCTCCGTAGGTGTAACAGGTGGGGGAAACGACCCTACCATTGATAAGGAGCAGCTTGTTCGCAGGATTGTAACTGTCGTTGATGAGACTAAAGAAATCCTGCGGGAGCAGGGCTGTGATTTGGCTAAGCTGCGCGCTGCCCAAGGCTTTGATAAGGAAGAAATGCTGGAGGATATAGAGAATGCACTGTCAGTGACGATGGAAATCAAGAAAAGCTTCCAAGTGCGTGCTAATGAAATTCAGCGTTTGCTCAAGCTCTTAGACAGGGATGAGCTACCTGAGTCGACCTATGAGGATTGGATAGATATTCGCGAAATTGCTAAGCGTTTACTGGAGCGCCGCAAGCATGCTGATAATACTGCTTTAATGGTAAAAATTAATCAGATTGTTGACAAATATGTTAAAGTAGTGCAGCCTGAGCTGGGAGCGCTGAGTGCCTATAAGCCGATTGATATTAGCAAGATTGATTTTGGCATGCTCAAGGCTGAATTTGCTCGAGCGAAGCATAGAAATCTTTTAATGCGTGATTTAGAGGAAATGGTGCAGGCAAAGCTCAGTGAGATGCTTATGGCTAATCCTGTAAGAGCTGATTACTATAAACGCTATAATGATATTATTGCAGCGTATAATAGCGATCAGGATAAGGCAGAGATTGAGAAGGTTTTTCTCGAACTGCTTAAATTGAGCACTGAGCTAAGCTATGAGCAGCAGCGCTATGTACGCGAAAATTTAGACAATGATGAGCAGCTGGCGATTTATGACCTGCTTTACTCTGACAGCCTTAATAAGGAAGAAATTAAGGCTATCAAGGAAATGGCCAAGGAGCTCTCGATGAAAATTCACGAGCTCATTGAGCAGCTGAATAACTGGGGAGAGAAGGAGTCTACGCGTGCTCAGGTGAAGGTGAAGATATTCGATATCATTAGTGATAAGGCACCTGATGTGATTTATGAGGATAGTTTAAAGTACGAGAATAAAATATTTGAGTACTTCTATACACGCTATGGCGACGCTGCCTGAAAAGGTGTTAAACAAAAACGAGCAGATGGCATTACGCTGTCTGCTCGTTTACTATCTAGAGAGTTATTTTACTTTCTTGTGATATTTGATTTTCTAGTGATAACTGTGATAAGAGCGATAAGCCGCAGGTCAGTGAGTGCGCGCTGATCACTGTTATCAGTGCAAATTTATATTGATGTATTTTTCTATGCAAGCCTACGGTAGTACTCCGA
>JAXEPX010000036.1:0-5227 GCA_034117325.1 Phascolarctobacterium sp.
GTGCTGCCATGTGCGCCTTTTCAGTAGCAATCTGCGCGCGCAGCTCCTCCCAGAACCGACGCTCACGCTTCTTCATTTTATAAGGAAGCGGACGTTCTAGGTCGAGCAAACGACTCTGCTCCTCGCTCAAAAGGTCGGGACGCACGAAATATGTTGCTTTTAGCGACTGCGCTAGGCGCCAGTCTGCAATCAGCGCATGGTTGCCGCCACGCAGCACCTCCGGTACCTCAAGCCCTTCGAAATTGACTGGACGAGTATACTGAGGATATTCCAAGAGACCCGTACTAAACGAGTCCTCAACGGCGCTCTCCAGCTTGCCGAGTACGCCGGGAATGAAGCGGGAAATGGCATCCATCACGATAAGAGCAGGCAGCTCGCCACCTGTAAGCACGTAGTCGCCGATGGACAGCTTTTCGTCCACCCAGTGGAAGATGCGCTCGTCAAAGCCTTCATAATGACCACAGACGAAGATAAAATCCTGCTCACTATGTGCGTACTCTTCAACAATACTCTGCTTGAGCGTACGCCCACCCGGGCACATCGCGATAACGCGCGCGTTAGGTAGCTGCTCCTTCGCCAGGCGAATCGCTGCGACCATGGGCTCTGGCTTCAAGACCATCCCCGCACCTCCACCGAAGGGAGTGTCATCCACAGTACGGTGATTATCATGGGTAAAATCCCTAGGGTTTATACAACTGACCTCGACGAGGCCTGCTTTGCGAGCACGCTGCAAGATGCTATGATTAGCCGCTTCTATAATCTGCTCGGGAAATAATGTAATAAAAAGAAAATTACGCATGACTCACCTCCTGCTTATGAATAAAATAGCCTCTAACTGCTAGAGGCTATTTAGGTAATTACATGCTTATTCCTCCGTCCATTCGGGCAGAGTTACAACGATGCGTTTTTCTGCAAGGTTAATTTCCTTGACATAGATTTTTAAAGCGGGCAAAAGAATATCCTTTTCCCCAGGCACAGCGATAACATAGACGTCATTGCTACCGGTAGAAAGACTATCCTTGAAGGTACCAATCTGCTTGCCTTCTTCGTCATAGACGGGCAACCCAATCAGATCAGCTACATAGAATTGACCCTCTTCTAATTCAGGCAAATCCTCCGCTTTAATCAGAACCTCCTGATCGCGCAGCAACTCGGCCTCGTTCATGGAGTGAACCTCGGCCGTAGTTACCAGCACCATGCGCTTATGAAAACGCGCATGCTTCACAGTAAGCTTACGTCCATCTCGAAGCAAGAGGTAGTCAAGATCTAAAAATTGTTCCGGCTTTTCCGTTAAGGGTAATATACGAATATCGCCCCGCACACCGTGCGGAGCGACAATTTTGCCAATTACTATTTGGTTATGCATGAAAAGTGCTTATCACTCGCGGAAGGCAATGATTTTGCCGTCCTCAGTAACAATTTCCGCACCCATCAGCGCATCGATATTGGTACCAATGGTAATTTCCACGGTACGCTCAAGAGTACCATGGCCAATTTCTGCGCCCATTTCTAAAGCTTCAGCTCTTTTCAGCTTAGCTTCAGCCTCTGCTTTAGCAGCGGTGCGTTTATTTCTTTCCATATCGATTTGTTCGCGCAAAGCCGGCAGCACGCTCAAATCGGAAGCAGCCTGGTGCAGAGCCTTTTTAGCTTGGAACTCAAATTGCTCCAGGTCCAGCTCCATATTTTTTATGGTATTTTGGAGATCTCCAATAATTTTCAGTTTTAAGTCTTCAGTTACTTTCGCTTTTACAGCAACAGGAACCCTAACTAACATTTTATCCATTGTATACCATCCCTTGAATTAGACAATTTCCACAATAACTTTTACATTCTCGCGGGTTGCTACTGCTTTCATAACGGTTCTGATAGCCTTGGCAATGCGACCTTGTTTACCGATCACCTTGCCCATATCTTCAGAAGCAACATGGAGGCGGAGTACCGTAGTTGTACCGGTAGTTTCCTCCTCCACTACTACTGCAGAGGGATTACTTACAAGAGACTTGGCCATTACTTCTACCAATTCTTTCATGTAGATCACGCCTCTCTTTGTTGATTATTTTGCTGCTTTAGCTTCAGCAAAAGCTTTCATGATACCTTGTTTGCTGAACAGGTTTTTAACGGTATCAGTGGGTTGTGCACCTTTACCCATCCAATCGATAGCTTTGTCAGCGTCGATTTTTACGTTTGCCGGGTTAGTGGTGGAGTCATAGTAACCGATGGATTCGATGAAACGACCGTCACGAGGGGAACGAGCGTCTGCTACTACGATACGATAGAAAGGAGCTTTTTTAGCACCCATACGTTTTAAACGAATTTTTACTGCCATGTTGATAGTCACCTCCTTAAATATATCTCAACAACATGGAACTTTTAATATTTATTAATTGCCAAAGGGCATGCGGAAGCCGCCCTTGGATGCAAACTTAGCCATACCCTGCATACGCTTCATCATCTTCTTGGATTCTTCGAAGTTTTTCAGCAGCTTATTGACATCCTGTACGCGCATGCCACAGCCCATGGCGATACGTTTACGACGACTGCCGTTGATGATGCTCGGGTTACGTCTTTCTTTAATGGTCATGGAGCGAATAATTGCTTCAATGCGGTCGAATTCTTTTTCGTCCACATTAGCTTCCTTCAGCTTTTGGCTGATGCCGCCCATACCGGGAATCAGGCCCAGGATGGTTTCCAGGGAGCCCAGCTTTTTAACCTGCTGCATTTGCTCCAAGAATTGCTCCAGGGTAAATTCATCCTTGCGCAGCTTCTTCTCCATCTCCATGGCTTTAGCCAGGTCGGTGGTGGATTGAATCTTTTCGACGAGGGTGAGGATATCGCCCATGCCGAGAATACGGGAAGCCATGCGGTCGGGATGGAAGGGTTCAAGAGCGTCCAGCTTCTCGCCCAGACCAATCAGTTTTACCGGTTTACCAGTAACTGCTTTAACGGAGAGTACTGCACCACCGCGAGCGTCGCCATCAAGCTTGGTTACGATAAGGCCGTCAATGCCCAGCTCACCGTTGAAGGTCTCAGCTACGGTTACAGCATCCTGACCGGTCATCGCATCGACTACCAGCAGGATTTCAGTCGGATTTACCGCGCCTTTAATATTGCGCAGCTCGTCCATCAGCTCTTCGTTGATATGTAAACGGCCGGCGGTATCGATAATGATGGTATCGCAGGCCAGGCTACGTGCCTTGTCAATAGACTGTTTAGCAATTTCTACGGGAGATACTTTATCACCAAGGGTGAAAACAGGTACATCCAGCTGTTCACCCAGCACCTGCAGCTGGGTAATAGCAGCGGGACGGTAAACGTCGCCTGCAACCAGCAGCGGTTTTTTATGTCTTTTCTTCAGTAAATTTGCCAGCTTACCAGCGGTAGTGGTTTTACCAGCGCCCTGCAAACCTACCAGCATGATGATGGTAGGCGGCTTTTGGGCTACAGCCAGCTTACTTTGGGTGCCGCCGAGGAGCTCGATAAGCTCTTCGTTGACAATTTTAATGATCTGTTGATGCGGAGAAAGGTTCTCGCCTACCTGCACGCCCAGAGCACGCTCTTTGACCTTGCTTACAAAGTCCTTGACAACCTTAAAGTTTACGTCGGCCTCAAGGAGAGCCATACGCACCTCACGCAGGGGCGCCTTCAGGTCCTCTTCGGTGAGCGTTTTGTTGCCACGGAACATTTTTAAAGCATTTTGTAATCTTTCAGATAAATTTTCAAATGCCATTTTCTTACCTACTTATCTATTCTAGCTTCATTAAGTTATTTTAGCTATTTTCACCGCATAGCTTGTGTAAGCGACGTGCGGCTTCGTCATTATTGGCTTGCGTGCAAGCTGTTAATAATTGAGAGATTTGCTCTAGCTCTTCGTGCAGCGCTTCCTCCTTGGCTAGGATGCCTAGCGCTAGTTCATAGCGCTCGAGGATTTGCTCCACGCGCTTTAGAAGGTCGTGGACTGCCTGGCGGGATACGCCCAGCTCCTCAGAGATCTCGCTTAAGGAGAGGTCATCGTAGAAGTAAAGGCTTAAACAGGTTCTTTGCTTTTCGGTCAGTAGACCTCCATACATATCAAAGAGACGCCCTAGGCGCATACGCTGTTCAAAAATTTCTTCTGTGGACATTTTCCTACCTCTGCTCAATTTACTCGACTATAAGAGTATAACCGATTATGCGAGTGTTGTCAAGTATTTTTACTTGTCAGAGAGAAAAATATTACTTTTTCTCTGTATCAAACAGAGCTTCTACGAACTTGTCTGGTTCAAACGGGCGGAAGTCCATGATTCCTTCGCCTACACCAATCCATTTTACCGGCAAACCCAGCTCTTCTTTAATCGCTACAACCACGCCGCCCTTAGCAGTACCATCGAGCTTTGTCAGCACAACACCAGTAACATTGGCCGTCTCCATGAAGACCTTTGCCTGATTAATAGCATTCTGACCCGTAGTAGCATCCAGAACAAGGAAGGTCTCATGCGGCGCCTCAGGAATCTCGCGCTTAATAATACGATGAATTTTTTCCAGCTCGTTCATCAGATTAGCCTTATTATGCAGTCGTCCTGCCGTATCGATAAAGAGCACGTCCGCCTTGCGCGCCACAGCAGCCTTAACCGCGTCAAAAACTACGGCTGCAGGGTCAGCACCCTCAGCATGTTTCACAATATCGCAATTAGCACGCTGAGCCCAAATTGTCAGCTGCTCTGCTGCAGCTGCACGGAAGGTATCGCCCGCTGCAAGAATAACCTTATATTTAAATAGGGTAAAATAATTGGCCAGCTTGCCAATAGTAGTAGTCTTGCCCACACCATTTACGCCTACAACGAGGATAACTGTTGGCTTATGCCCGATGCGGGTACGCTGTCCCCCATCCACAAGCAACTCTGCCATGTATTTTTTCAGGAAGGGAATCACGTCCTCAGTGCCCTTGATTTCCTTCGTCTTTGCCGCCTTGCGTACAGCCTCGATGAGCTTTTCTGTGGTCTTTACGCCCACATCCGCGCTAAGCAGAATCATTTCCAGCTCCTCGAGGAAATCATCATCGATGGCGGTGGACAGCCCTACCAGCTCCTGAATGCGGTCGGTAAAATTTCGTCTGGTCTTAGAGAGGCCTTCCTTTAAACGCTCAAAAAATCCCATAATCTAAACTCTCCTTATATTATGCATTACTATTTATTTTCACGGATAATAATTTTGAAACGCCTGATTCCTCCATGGTCACGCCGTACATGAT
>JAXEPX010000037.1:0-12209 GCA_034117325.1 Phascolarctobacterium sp.
CAGCTGCGGAAAAAGCATGGTAGAAGCTAAAACAAGCCACAACCTTATAGCGATAGATACAAAAAAGCACTCCCTGATAACGTTCAGGAAGTGCTTTAGTTTTTTGCAGAGTCAGTATGAGGGGGATATTAGCTTCAATCTAGAGATAGACTTATCACACTTATCAGTCTTATCACGTTGTATCCAGAGATAATGGGAACGGTTCATTAAATTCACTAGTTTGTTTTCTAAAGTGGATATTAATATATAATGGAATATGGTATAATATTCAGTAATGAAAACTATAAGTGATATTAGGGGAGTTGAAGTAAACTAATGCAATTTTTTGCGCGCTTTTTTGAAAATGTGCAGCAGGATTTAAAGTCCTTTGTCTATTGGTGCCTTGTTCTTACGATTTTTCGTTTAGCCTTTATTTATGTATATAGTGGTCAATTAAATGGTGATTATACAGATGTGCTTATGGCCTTATTCCTCGGCCTGCGTTTAAGTCTGAAGACGGCAGGTATTATTTGTCTTCTAGGCTTTGTTTTTGCGTCCATACCCAATATTATTTGCAAGAGATGGCCTGAGAAGAAAATACGCTTAATCTGGCATATCTTAGCATTGGTCTTTTTCTCCATCTGCTTTATGGCTCGCATTCCTTACTATGGTATTTTTAATGCAGCCTTTAATCTGATGCTGATTAATGGTGCTCATGATGATATTAAAGCCATTATTGCGACTGCTATCCAAGAATATCAGCTGCTTTGGCGTTTGCCTGTAGCTATTGTGATAGGTGTATTTTTCGCTTGGATTTATGCTAAAGTTATCTCTCAGACTAAGGTCAAGACATTTAGTGCTTGTAAGCATCAGCCTGTTATAGCTGTGGGAACGGTACTATTGCTGGCAGTTTTCTGTGTTTTCGTGCGCTATGGTGGTGCCTTCAAGTATGCTCATTCCATTAACTGGGAGAGCGCCGCTCGCTTGAAGTATAATCTGCTTAATGAGGCTGTTCTTGACGATGGGCAAGCGTTATACCGTGTGTATGCTACGAAAAAAATGTTGGCGAAGCTGACGAATGTAAACTTTACTGTAGCAGAGCTGAAGCAGAAAATAGAGCTGGCAGGTGGCAATCCAGAAGCTAAGAGTATTGATGACGCATTTATACGCACGGTCAAAGCTCCTAGACTGGCGCAGCAGCCGAGTAATATCGTATTACTGCTGGGCGAGAGCTTCGGACAATGGCCCTTTTTGGAGCAGTACAAGCAGCTGGGTTTAGTTGATAATATGCTGGCATTACAAAAGGAAAAAACTGCAGCTCATGTTACTAGCATGTTAGCTCACGGCAGTGGTACTATCTCGGCTGTGAATGGCCTTTTAACTGGCTTGCCTGATACTGTGCTGTATGAAAATTATCAGCCTATGAGCATGAAGAAGAAGTATGCTACGGGCATTGGTTATATTATGCAGCAGCTGGGCTATAAGACTGTTTTTTGGTATGGCGGTTTTCCTGGTTGGCAGAATTTGAAGAATTTCGTTATGGCCCAGAGCTTCGACGAGCTGCATTGTGCAGATGAATTTGGCAATACAGGTGGTAATGCTTGGGGATGTCCTGATGAGTTTCTCCTGCAGAAGGTAACGGAGTATATGGCTAAAGAAGCACCTGATGCAAAGGTTTTCCATCTTGTGCTGACGACTAGTAACCATCCGCCCTATACGTTGGATGTGGATAAAATGGGCTTCCAGCGAGAAGCTGTGCGCACGAAGCTACCTGCGTCGATTAGCAAGGATGATAAAACTCTAACGGAGCTGGGGCATATTTGGTATGCTGATAAAACTATGGGTGAATTTGTGAAACAGGCCCAGCAGTTAAAGCCAGATAGTCTTTTTGTCATTACTGGTGACCATTCAGAGCGCTTTAATTTTGCTATTGAGCAGGATGTGCGCACCTTATCCACGATTCCTTGCATTTTCTATGGGCAAGGAATTAATCAGAGTCTTTTTGCAAATGATTCCTATGGCTGTCATATGCAGCTAGCAGGAACGCTAGCAGAGCTTGTAGGTCCTAGTGGTTTTAAGTATAGTGCTATCCTTGAATCCATGCTGGGGGATGAGGAGTATGTATTTAATCATAGACTTATGGCTGATAAAAAGGAGCTTGTAAAGCAAAGCAGGGATATGCCTAACGACAGAAGAAAGGCTATTGAAGCTAAGCGCAATATCAGTGCGTGGCGTGTGTTGAAGGGAAATGAATATTAATAAAAAACAGAGCTTGCGATTATCAGTCGTAAGCTCTGTTTTTCATTATAGAGAGTTTAAAGATTGCTAAGAAGCTCTAGTGTTTCTGCTTCAAGCTTTGTTTTTCTTTTGAGATGATTTAAAAAGCGTTTCCAGTAGCGTTTAATGCGGCGTTCAGCAATGCTGTCAATATAGAAAGCCAAGGGAATTAAAACAGGTGTACCTATGTTATCAACAATTCTAATTACGGCTTCTGTTTCAGATTTTCTTTGAACCAGGAAGTTAAGCGGATCTACATCTGAGGTAACGATTTTTTCAGCTATCCAGGTATGATAAAAGGTAGCGAGTAAATCGTGAAAATGTTTTTTTGTATCACATATATTTTTACTATTTAAAACGCTATCAATGTATTCAGTGAGCGTCAAACTAGTTTGTCCATCGTAATCGCAGATGCGTTCAAAAATATAGCCCGTTCCCTTATTTGTAGCTATTGTTCCAAGATATTCTGGTAAAAGAGTAGAGCTTTGTTTTCTTTTGGTACGAACAGCACGATATTTGAGCTCGCGTTCTAGATCAATATCGTTCATGGTAAAGGGGATTTTTACGCAGAGAGAGCTATCCCCGGGATGAACATAGGTTGCTTTATGATAGCCTACGCCTATGAGATGTTCTTGTGTTAATTGTATTGCTTCTAGATTTTTCATTGTAGTATAATCCTCGTTAGTAAGACAGCCTTAATTTAACCTTAATTTTACCATGTGAAATTAAAAAATTCAAATGATTTTTGTGAAGAATATGACGTACTATTTTGATAAATGCGAGTTATTTCTTGGTATTTCATTTATTTTCATTGAAAGGAAGAAATAGTTGTAGTATACTATAAAATAGAGTAAATATAGGCTTTAGAGGTATTTGAGATGAGTGATTTGACCACTATCGTTCTAACAAAAAATGAAGAGAGCAATATTATAGATGTCATTAAAAATGCGCAAATTGTATCTGATAGCGTTCTTGTCGTGGATTCTGGTAGCACGGATAAGACTGTGGAGCTAGCAGAGCAGGCAGGGGCTAAGGTAGTATTTCGTGCATGGGATAATGACTTTAGTGCGCAGCGTAATTTCGCGTTGGAGCATGTAGCTACGGAGTGGGTGCTTTATCTGGATGCGGATGAAAGACTGAATGACGAGCTCATAGAGGCTATAAAAAAGGCTTTAGCTAGTAATGAGGATAAACAGTATTCAATCAAAAGAAAATCTGTAGCCTTTGGTAAAGAATTTAATTATGGTGTACTAAAACCAGATTTTGTGCCGCGTTTATTTAAAACTAGTCATGTAAAATGGGTTAATAAGGTGCATGAAAAGCCTGTGTGCGAGGATAAATTATTAGTACTCAGTGGTTATATTCGACATTATACATATCCTGATTGGAAACACTATTTTAATAAATTCAATCAATATACTACAATCTGGGCAGAAAATGCTTATGAAAATGGGAAAAGAGTAGGCTTTATATCAGCGTATTTACATGCTTTTTTTTCTTTTTTACAGATGCTGATATTGAAGAAAGGCATTCTCGATGGATGGTTAGGATGTACGCTGTGTACTTACCATTTTATGTATACACTGACGAAGTACATTAAACTAATAGATTTGCAAAGAGGAAAACAAAAATGAAAGTAGCTATTTTAGAAACTATAGTGATGCCTGCTGGACATGAGGTTGAGTTTGATCGGATACTCGTGGATGAGCTACGTCGTCAAGGTCATGAACCAGTAATGTTAGTCCCTGAAAAGTTTCCTTTCAAGATTAAATATAATGCTCAGGTGGATTACTTAGAAGGTGGAGAGGTTGTGACCTACGCTGGAGCCAATAAGTTTCAAAAGTTATTCTTGTCTATAAAACGAGAATATCGTCGTAAGCAATGGTTTAATTCTGCCTATAAAAAGGCTATTGAAAATAAATATGATGCTATTATAATTCCTACGGCTACCTATCGGTATTTGCGAGCAATTTTAAATACGGATTTAAAAAACAGTAAAGTGGCCGTGTCGATTATTTTCCATGGGATTAATCCTCATGAAAAACCTAACTTTGTAAAGCAGGCAAATAGTTGTGTACCATATAAGAATATTCATCTAAAGGTTATTACTCTGCGTAATGATTTTGCGCATGATGGTCTGAATAATGTGGAGTTAATTGGACCTCCTGTATTTAAGCCGTTGGATTTGCCTGTTGACAAATCTTTGACTTATAAAGAGCCTTTGACATTGGGATTCTTTGGTCAATATCGTAGAGAAAAGAATGTGCGTTTCTTCCTTGATGCTTTTAAGCAAGCTAAGTTTAATATTCCTGTTAAGTTAATTATGCAGGGAGCAACTGCTCGTACAGAGGATGGCGAGGAATTCGAAAAGATTATTAGTGAATATAAGGATGTCCCTGGAATTGAATTTTGGCATAAAAATCTGATTGGCGAGGAATGGCAGAAAGCTCTTTTGGGAGTAGATGTTATTATCGCCCCCTATGCTGCTGAACGCTATCGTTATCATTGGAGTGCCATGTTATTTACTGCTATTGGCTTCTATAAGCCGATTTTACAATCCCCTGAAATGAATCCAGAGGTCTTACAAAGTTTTAATGTTGGTGAGGCACTTAATCTTGATAGCTTGGATACTTTTACAACGCAGTTAGAAGAGTTTGTAAATAGTTATCCAGAAAAACATAACCAGTATCGTGATGGGCTTGTGAGCGCTAATGATAGATTTAGTCATGAAATGCTTATAAGATCAATTTTAATATAAATACCTAGGATATCATCGGGAGGTATAGTGATGAGAATTTTACTTAGCTTAATAGGCAATACTATAGGCTCTACTGGTGGCGTGGAAAAGGTATTATGCAATATGGCTAATGCTATGGTTGAACGCGGACATGAGGTTACGATTTTTGCTTTTGAAAATAAAGCAGGTGAACCTTTTTTTTGTTTAGATAAGCGCGTTCGGTTTTTGAATCTGGGTTTAGGTTTTAAAATCAGCCATACAGTATTTAATTTAAGTACATTCTGGATGGATAGAAATAATAAAGAGCTTAAACGCCTATTGCATGATGCTAAGATTATAGCTAATCGTGTTGAAAAAGAGATAAAGGCTGTCAATGCTGATATTGTAGTTACCTATGAGAAACTATCCGATGTAATGTTCAAGGAATACCTTAAATTAGATATTCCCGTTGTAACAATGTTTCATTTTAATTATGATGATGTTTTAAAGAATAGAAAGCTATATTATCTCTTTGAGAAATCGGATTACCTTCAGGTATTGACCCATAATGACTTAATAGAAACTCAAAAGCTGATTAAAAAACCTAAAATAGTATGGATTCCCAATGTTGCACCGCAGTTTGAAGAGCGGGCAGCACTAAATATAAAAACTATAATCAATATAGCTAGAGTGGAACCTAAGCAGAAAAGGCAACATTTATTGATTGAGGCCTTTGCTAAAGTAGCTAATAAATATCCTGATTGGAAGGTTGAGATATATGGCGATACTGGCTTTAATAAAAAATATTATAGCGAGTGTTGTCAGTTAATTGAAAAACACAATTTGCAGAACAGAGTGTTTTTTTGTGGAACGACAAAGGATGTAAAAGCTAAATTATTAAACAGTGCTATATTTGCGTTTCCCAGTGCTTATGAGGGGTTTGGAATAGCATTGGCAGAAGCTTTAAGTGCAGGTGTTCCTGCTATCGGTTATGCAAGTTGCCCAGGTACTAATGAAGTAATACTTAATGGTGAAAGTGGCATTCTATGTGATGATGGAGTTGATGCATTTGCTGTTGCATTGGATAGTTTGATGGGGAATGAAGCACTTCGGCAAAAGATGGGTATAGCGGCAAAAGAATCTATGGAGCAGTATGCTCCTGATAAGGTCTGGAGTACATGGGAAAGCTTGCTGGAGGAAGCAGTTAGTTCGAAAGCACAGTGAACTGAGATTAAAAGAGATTATATCTTTAGGAGTAAAATTGTGATGAAGTTAACTCTTGTGGTGCCTACTTATGGTGTTGAAAAATATATACCGAGATTCTTAACATCGTTGGAGATAAATCTTCAAGCAGGAATAGAGGTTTTGATAATTAATGATGGTACTAAAGACAATTCTGCTATCATTGCAGAAGAATTTGCCGCTCGATATCCAGGGTATGTAAGGGTTGTTAATAAAGAAAATGGCGGAGTAAGTAGTGCCAGAAATAAAGGATTGGAACTAGTGCGGGGAGAGTATATAATCTTCCCTGATCCTGATGATTATCTGGCAGATGATTATGTGGGTACAATTTTAGAGGCCATTGATAAGTATGATAGTCCTGATATGATTTTCTTTGATTATTATGAGGGCTCTGAACAGCAAGGATTTACGATTAAAACAGTGCCTGACTTCAAAGAAGGCATAGTATCTAAAGAGATTTTTGTAAGAGAATTTATTAAGGATAAAGCAATAAAAGGTTTTCTATCGAGTAAGGCTATAAAGACCTCCTGTTACAATGGCTTGTTTTTCAATGAAACGACTAGCTTTGCGGAGGATTATGAAATATTAACCGATATAGCTTTAAAGCTTGAGAAAATAGTATATATTCATAAGCCCTTGTATTATTATGTAATGAGAGAAGATAGTATAACGCATACAGCGAAGTTAAGTGATTTGTTGAGATTTTATAAATTAGTTTCAGATAGACAAAACAAGTTTGCCCAAGCCTACAAAGATTTAAGCATTTGTGCGCTTGTGCGTACGATATTAAGTATATTAATAAAATTTTATGATGGCGAAAGTGTAAATTCTGCCTATAGATATGAACGTTTTATAAAAGATAATTTCATAAATATAGTTTGCAGTAAAGACTTAAGATTAAACGAAAAGAAGCAATGCTTGCTTATATATCTAGGTATGGCTGCTTTCTACTATAAACTTAAGCATAGAAAGTGATAGTTTAGTTATAAAAAAATTAAAATTTATTTGCAATAAATACAATTCACAAAGTTTAGTGGGTGAAATTATAGTGAGGTTTTGGTAATTGTGAATATAATATTATTGAGCTACTATACTACAGTTGATTCTAAAGGTGGAGTAGAGAAAGTTTTTTGTGAGATGGCCAATGAGTTTGTAGCTAAAGGGCATTCTGTGGTAGCTGTTTGTAATGAGCTAAAACAAGGGATGCCCTTTTATAAATTGGATAATAATGTCGAATTTGAAAATATAGGACGTGAATATAAAGCTGCGACCTCCAAGACTTTCCATAAAATTAGAAGATTACTTATTACGGATAAGAAACAAAGGCACGTGTTTGATGAAGTAGCTAGAGGTCAGGTTGTTAGTAGACTTATTCAGAAGTATAATCCAGATTTAATTATATCTTATGGAATAGATTCAACGTATGATCTTAAAGGAATATTGAAAACGGAAATTCCTGTGATTACCATGTTTCATTCTAATCCTAATGATATTCTAGAAAAGGCAGGAGAGAAGAAGATTGAAGCACTAAAAGACAGTATTTATGTACAAGTGTTAACACCAGGATATGTTAAAGTATGTAATGACTCTTATAAGATAAATAATGCAATATGTATACCTAATATTGCCCCGCAAAATGTATTGAACATGAGTGAGAAGAAAAACATTATTTATACATGTTGGTAGATTTGATAAAATTCAAAAGCAACAGCATATCTTGATAGAGGCTATAAACAGAGTCAAGGACAAGCTAGAGGATTGGAAAGTTGAATTTTGGGGAGATTCTGAGTGGGATAGGGATTATTATAAGTATTGCGTAAATAAAACTAATCAGTATGGATTGGATAATATAATAACCTTTTGTGGTGTGACTAGCAATGTCGATAAAGAACTGGCTAAGTGTAAAATTTTTGCATTTCCGAGTGCTAGCGAAGGTTTTAGCCTTGCCCTGTTAGAGGCAATGAATGCTGGATTAGCTCCTTTAGTATATAAAAGCTGTACTGGCTGCAATGAGATTGTTGAAGATGGTGTCAACGGAATACTTTGTGATGATGGAATAGAGCCGTTTGCGGATTCATTACTATACTTAGTAACTCACGAAAAAGATAGTTATCATATGGGAATTAGAGCTCATGAGTGTACTAGTCAATATTCTCCAGAAGCTGTTTGGGGTAAATGGGATGAGTTAATAAACAAATGCGTAAAATGACTATTATCGTTACTGGTGGCGCTGGGTTTATCGGCTCCAATTTTATTTTCCATATGTTGGCGAAGTATCCTGACTATCGCATTATTTGCTTGGATAAGCTGACCTATGCAGGTAATCTTTCTACGTTAGAAAGCGTTATGGATAACCCCAATTTCCGTTTTGTGAAGGCAGATATTTGTGATAGAGAGGCTGTTTATAAGCTGTTCGAAGAGGAGCATCCTGATATTGTGGTGAACTTCGCAGCGGAAAGTCATGTGGACCGCTCTATTGAGAATCCTGGTATTTTCCTCGAGACGAATATCATGGGCACCGCGACCTTGATGGACGCTTGCCGCAAATATGGCATCACGCGTTACCATCAGGTGTCCACGGATGAGGTATATGGTGATTTGCCCCTGGATAAACCTGACCTTTTCTTTACGGAAGAAACTCCGATTCACACTAGCAGCCCATATTCTTCTTCTAAAGCTGGCGCAGATTTGCTAGTCATGGCGTACCACCGTACCTATGGCCTGCCTGTGACTATCTCTCGCTGCAGCAATAACTATGGTCCGTATCATTTCCCTGAGAAATTAATTCCTTTGATGATTGCCAATGCGCTGGCAGATAAGCCTTTGCCGGTTTATGGCGAAGGCTTGAATGTGCGTGATTGGCTGTATGTGGAGGACCACTGCAAAGCGATAGACCTGATTATCCATAAAGGTAAAGTAGGCGAGGTATACAATATTGGCGGGCATAACGAGATGCGCAATATTGATATCGTGAAGCTCATTTGCAAGGAACTGGGCAAGCCAGAGAGCTTGATTACGCATGTTACCGACCGCAAGGGGCATGACATGCGTTATGCAATTGACCCGACGAAGATTCATAATGAACTGGGCTGGCTGCCGGAGACGAAATTTGCCGACGGTATCAAGAAGACTATTAAATGGTATCTGGAGAATCAAAAATGGTGGAAGGATATCATCAGCGGCGAGTACCAGCAATATTATGAAAAGATGTATGGAAATAGGTAACTAAAGAATGAACAAGCTCCCCGTCTAGAGGTAGACAGGGAGCTTTTTTGATTTGTGGTTATATAGATGTCTTTAAAGGGTGTTCATTGAATGGCAGTAAGCGTCAAATATAACGCGGATATAAAATCTCAATTCAGTAATATATAATAGGTGCATGGAACATCGTTCCATGTGCCTTTTTAGTGTTTAGAAGTGTTGTAAACACTTCTAAACACTTTAATTAAACTGAATTGGAGTGTGTTACAATATGGATAACAGTTTGCAAATTGTCAATACCAATCGCGAAATGCAAGAGTGGTACGACAAGATCCGTTCCTGTCGCAGCAGCAGCCTTTCTGTACGTGCCTGGTGCCGAGAAAACAATGTTCCCATATCTTCTTTTTACTATTGGCAAAAGAAGATTTTTAACAGAGTTTCCGGCAGAGAATCCAAATTTGCTGAGATTCCTATTCCGGTGAAGAGTAATTTTGAAGCTATTGCAAGACTTACCGTCAACGGCATTGCAGTAGAACTTCTATCCGGAATTTCTGCAACAGAAATAGCAGAAATAATAGCAGGGTTAAAACAATGCTGAAAGATCTGCAGCTAGACCATGTGTATATAGCATGTGGCTATACTGACCTCAGGTTAGGGATTGACGGTCTTTCTAATCTTGTGCAATTGCATTTCGAACTTGATCCATATACCAATACACTGTTCTTATTCTGTGGACGTAGATGCGACAGAATAAAAGCACTGTACTGGGAGGGTGACGGTTTTCTTCTCCTCTACAAACGACTGGAAAAAGGAAAATTTCAATGGCCGCGCAGCAGTGCGGATTTGAAACAGCTTACACATCAACAATATCGTTGGCTTATGGAAGGCTTGGTGTTAGAACCTAAAAGGTCTATTAAAAATGTCCGTGGATACACAGCTGTATAATGTATATATGTCTTTGAAACATATAAAAAAAGCACGAAATTTGGTATAATATTGTCATGGAAAACACTACAAAAACTACCAAGACAATTGAAATATCTGTTGCAGAATATGAGAGATTAAAAAACTCAGAAGAAGAACTGCGTCAAAGAGTCGGGCTATTAGAGGAAGCTCTCAGACTTACAAAAAAGAAACAATTCGGCAGTTCTAGTGAGAAGATATCTCCGGAAACCAAAGCACAACTCATATATCTGTTTGATGAAGCTGAAACAGTGCTTGCTATTGAAGATATTATTACTGAACAAGAGGAAACTAAGGTCGCAGCACATACACGCAAGAAAAAGACGTATCTGCTTCAGGACAAGCTTCCAGATAATGTTGAGATTGAAGTTATAGAGCACAAGCTCAATGAAGCTGAAAGAAATTGCCCTGAATGTGGTGCTGTAATGCAAGAGATTGGTCAAGAGGTTCGCCGCGAGCTGGTAATTATACCAGCTAAGGTTAAGGTTCTTGAACACCACATCTATTCCTATGCTTGTCAGAACTGCAAGCAAAATAATATAGAAACTCCTGTGATTAGAGCTGAAAAGGAAGCTGCTTTAATTTCAGGCGGATTTGCTACTCCTGAAGCTGTAGCTTATATTATTACTCAAAAGTTTATAATGGGATCTCCATTATATCGGCAGGAGCAAGAATGGAAAAACCAGGGTGTTGAGCTTTCCAGACAGACGATGTCTAACTGGATGCTGAAGTGCGTAGAGCTTTATCTTGAGCCTTTATATGAAAGACTACATGAGAAACTGCTGCAAAGAGATGTTCTCCATGCGGATGAAACAACTCTGCAGGTTCTTAAGGAATTTGACAAACCTGCATCCAGCAAAAGCTATATGTGGCTTTACAGGACTGGCAGCGATGCTGAGCATGCAATTGTGCTATATAATTACCAGTCAGGTCGAGGCAAAGAGTATCCTCAGAAATTCTTAGAAGGTTACAAAGGATATTTACAGACAGACGGATATTCCGTTTACCATGATTTGAGTCAGGATATTACAGACGTTGGCTGCTGGGCTCATTTAAGAAGAAAATTCGATGAAGCTCGAGTTGCTCTTCCTAAAGGAAAATCCGCTGCGATGTCTGCAGTAACCAACGCTTTAGGTATCTTCACAAAAATATATAAGATTGAGAAGCAGCTTGCAAAGTTAAGCTTTGCAGAACGCTATACCAAACGCCTGGAACAGGAAAAACCTCTTCTTGACGAATTATTTGAGTGGGCAAAAACCTTAAATGCTGCACCAAAATCTGCATTGGGAAAAGCTTTGACTTATTTGGAAAACCAAAAGCCATACCTTATGAACTATCTTAAGGATGGTCGTTTGGAAATAGATAATAACAGAGCTGAACGAAGCATTAAGCCTTTTGTAATTGGGCGTAAAAACTTCTTGTTCGCCAATACACCACGAGGAGCGCAAGGCAGTGCAATTATCTACAGCTTGGTAGAAACCGCAAAGGAGAACCGCTTGGATCCATTTAAGTATTTAGTCTATGTTCTTGCTACTGCCAAAAAATTAGACCTGTCTCAAAAGGACAATGTCGATTTGCTGCTACCAGAAAATGCACAAGCTGAATGCAGCGTAAATTTCAAGAAATAAAGATTTGTACCAGGACCGCTATGCGGTCCTGATTTTTTTCATACACGGTAGATTTGACGCTTACGTTATAACCAGCATTTTAGTTGATTAATATACTATTCTACCGCTATGAACTCCTTTTTGATTGAAGAAACTTTGCAAAGTTTTTCTATTTTGTGTTGCAGGATCTAGTATAATAAAATTATTGGCAGATAACTTATTAG
>JAXEPX010000038.1:0-18119 GCA_034117325.1 Phascolarctobacterium sp.
ATGCATCTCTTGAAAATGCTTATCTTAAATTATCTAAAAATATATCTGACCCCTAGCCAGCCAGTCTTATTTGCAGGCCTTCAGCTGAATCGGCAGCTGCTCGCACAGGTCCTTCAGGCTATCATAGCCCACCTCGTGCACCACGTACTCCGGTTGAATCGTCTCCAGAATCTTTTTCGCAGCCTCCGTCGTAAAAGGCTTATGCTGGTCAATATTGCCGATATGACGCCATACCGTCTCCATATCCAGCTTCGCCGGCACCTGATGACTCAAGCCGCGTTGATAAGCTCCGGACAGGGAGCAGCTCATATGCACGCCACGCACCAGCGCCTTGCACTCGCCCAGCTTCTCGTATACCTTGCACACATACTCCGCACCCTCAGCCTCATTCTTCAGGCGCAGATTCGTATTCATCAAATGTCCCGTATCCAGCATAATGCCCACATTCTTGCGCTGCAAACGCTCGAAGAAATACTTCACATTGCGCACATCCGTCAGGCGCAGACCCGGCCACCACAGATTTTCAAACAGCACCGGCACATGCGCAGGAATCTCGTCACACACAGAATTAAACACATCCGCTGCCGCCGTCAGCACCTCGCGGTCGCTATAATTAAACTCGTAGGTAAAGATCTCCTCATTATTAGCCTCGGCCACATGCCAGACGAGATACTCAGGATTCTGCGCCAGCGCAGCCCCGACATTGCGGCGAATAACGCTCAGCCACTCATCACAGCTCATCGCATCCTTAAAATACTTATTGCGCTCACGGATATTGCGGAACTGCTGCTTCAGGCGCTTCGCCTTCTTCAGCCAAAAATCCATCCAATACGGCCAATAATTCAAATGCACGCCCACTGTAATATCCTTATATTTATTAGCCGTAGGCTCCAGCGCATAAATAAATTGCTCAATACCATCCACACCCATTTCCTGAATCATTTGGTGTAAATCGAGATTATGAGCCTTTAATTCATTTTCATACCAATCAATAGCACAGTAATTAAACAAATGCTTTGCCATACTTCTCCTACCCTTCTGTCATAGCTTATATAAAAAAGACTGCCCACAGCAGCCCTCACCTCTATAATACGCACAACGAGAGAACTGCTATTAATTATAATTCCACTCGTAACGCGCAAGTATCTGGAATTCATAGAATAGCGGCGCCCTGGCTTAGTTCATAGCCTTGCTATCTCCTGCGATGGATTATCAATAGCAACGCTCCCAATACAGTTGCGGTACAGCGCTGGATTTGCACCAGCTTTCCCGAAATTCCATGTAAAAATATCAATACTAATTGCATACAAATCTTAAATACGAAATTAAGAATTAGTATCAATATCATTTGATTTCATTATATCATCTAAAATTCATTTTGGCAACAAAAAAGGACTGCTACATTACGTAACAGTCCTTAAATTCTTTACACGATCTTATTTTGCATAGTCCATATCCCTTTTTCGCTTATAATAAGCATACCAGATTTAATCCAATTCTCCATGCTTTAGCGCCTGCTAAAACCTATTTTCTTTTTCAATAGTATTATCTTAATATAGAATAGCTTCTTACTCTCTGCTACGCTACAGATTTATAGAAAGAGCGAAAATAGTCAGGTCCATTCTCCCAAAGACCTGTATCATAATTATAAAGAGCTTCATAAGCAGGTGAGTTAATTATTTTGTTTCGAGCCTCTTGATAACTAATACCTTCCTCTTCGGCCATATCCATTATAGCATCAGTCAGAATAAGATCAGCGCAAAATGCTTTTTGATCAGAGCTCATATTTCGATACCTCCACAACTTTAAGACAATTTACGGCACGCTGAGTTAAAAAGCAATACTGTTCCTTTAATCTATTAGGTAAGAGTAGAGAAATTGCTATTTGAGCAGATCGCTCTTCCATAATCGGGCCATAAATACCATTAAGGAAAGCCGTTATAACTGGGTTAGTAGTGTCATTAGCGATTTTCCCTATAATGATCTCACTTTTCTGTATTATTGGATCGATTCTAGGTGCAATCTCACGAGCTAGTTTAGCTCTTCTATTCAATGCAATGAACCATAGCCATTCCTCATCTGCCTCTTTAAAAGAAAAAGCAGGAATATCATCATATGGTACATGATATTCATAGCAGGTTACATAGCCATAGTTTTGATCATTAGCTATAAGATTTCGAGCTTTAGCCTTTAGTAGAGATGTCTTTATGAAACTACGAGCCTGAGTCTCATTAGCAGTAACATAAAAGCCCCTTCCAAAATCTTTACCAGCCTCACATTTTGTTAAGTTTATAATTTCTACTGGAGTATAGCTGCCATGATAAAGCAGCATGCCATCTCTTAACTTCATAGCAGCGCTCCTTTGAGCTTAAGTACTGCAATAACTTCGTCTAGCGCACATTCATCACCACTTAAATGCAGCACTTCATATGTATCATCTAGATATTTCCATATAGCATATTTATCGAATAAAGCATTACTAGCAACAGCAGCTAGCTTTGTCTTCTCGCAGAACATCCTAAAAATGCGAGTCTGAAAAAATAGTCGTTCGTCTAACACAATATCACCCTCCTATTCCTAAAAGAGCTTCGATATATTTAATTATAACACTATAGAGAGCGAAACTGCAATAACAAGCTTATAACAAGGCCATTCTCATCCACATTAGTAAAAAATGTAAAAGAGGTTGGCAAAAAGCCAACCTCTTAAAATTCACTTATTTATTTCAGCTTAGCCCAGCCAGGAACTAATGCCAGCGCGCTTAGCACCCTTTTCCTTCGTGATTTCCACCTGCTGCGGTGCATACAGAAGCAAATCCTCACTAATAAAGGATACGGACGCACTAACGATATAGCTAACGCCATTCAGATAATCAAAAATACGGTTTCTCAGCGCAGGCTCCACAGCATCAAAGCTGACTAAAATAGCAGAGCCGCTCATCAGAGAATCGGCATACTCACGCACATCCGTAAAGCTTCTGGGTGTGCGCACCATAATATTCAGATGACTGGTCTTCACTAGACGCGGACCAGCAAATTGCTCTTCCTGCTCTTCTTTATCCACGGAAGTGAAAAATTTCATTGCCGTATTTTTAAAATCCATGGCCACAGCCTCCAAACTATAAGTAGATTGCTAAATTATTCGTGATACTATAGGAAAAATCCTGCTTTGTATTTACAATTTTAGCAAACTTTCTTCAAATTGTCAAAAGATATTTGCATATTTCCCAAGCTAAAAGCTAGCCTTAGGAGTTTTTCGCACGCGCACGCAGCTTGCCGCGCTCCAGACGGTTCAGAACCTTCTTGCGCATACGGATGGATTTCGGAGTAACCTCAACCAGCTCATCCTCATTGATATGCTCCAGAGCTTGCTCCAGGGAGAAGGTACGAGGAGGAATCAGGCGAATAGCCTCGTCACTGCCGGAAGCACGCATGTTGCTGACATGCTTCTTCTTGCAGGGGTTAACGTCCATATCATCCTCACGGCTGTTTTCGCCAACCAGCTGACCTTCATAAATCTTTTCAGCCGGAATAACGAACATGGTGCCACGCTCCTGTGCATTGCCAATGCCATAGGAAGTGGTCTCGCCGCTCTCGAAGGCTACCAGGGAGCCACGGGTACGACCGGGGATTTCGCCCTTGTAATCTTCATAACCAGCGAAAACGTGGTTCATAATGCCATTACCCTTAGTATCGGTGAGGAATTGGTTACGGAAGCCGATCAGGCCACGTGCAGGAATCTTGAATTCCATACGCAGATAGCCTGCCATTTCGGTCATGTTCTGCAGCTCAGCCTTGCGCAGGCCCAGACCTTCCATAACAGCACCCATGTAATCCTGCGGCACGTCAATGGTCAGTGCCTCCATGGGCTCTTGCAGAGTGCCGGTCTCATCGCGATGCATAATTACCTTCGGTTTACCAACCTGCAGCTCGAAGCCTTCACGACGCATGGTTTCAATCAAAATGGACAGATGCAGCTCGCCACGGCCGGAAACCTTGTAAGCATCCGGGCTATCGGTCTCCTCCACGCGCAGAGCCACATTAGTCTCTGCCTCTTTATACAGACGGTCACGGATGTGACGGCTAGTTACATATTCGCCTTCCTTACCAGCAAAGGGGCTGTTATTTACATAGAAAACCATGGACAAAGTGGGCTCGTCAATTTTAATGCCCTTCAGTGCTTCCGGATTTTCCTTATCAGCTATGGTTTCGCCGATTTCAGCGTCCTGCAGACCCATCAAAGCTACGATGTCGCCAGCCTTAGCCTCGTCCACCTCAGCACGCTTCAGACCTTGGTATGCATACAGACGACCAATCTTGCCGGTACGAACCTTGTCCTCGTTCAGCAGAGCAACGGTCTCGCCATTGTGAATGGTGCCGCGTACAATACGACCAATAACAATACGGCCTACGAAATTGTCATAGTCCAAAGTATTAACCAGCATTTGCAGCGGAGCTTCAGTATCTACGTCCGGAGCAGGGATATTTTCCAGAATAACCTTGAACAAGGGCTCCAGATTGTTGTTATCGTCATCCATGGACAGCTTAGCAATGCCGTTACGAGCGGATGCATAAACAACGGGGAACTCCAGCTGATCTTCATCAGCGTTCAGCTCGATGAAAAGGTCCAGCACCTCGTCCACAACCTCTTCTACACGTTGGTCAGGACGGTCAATCTTATTGATAACTACGATGGGCTTCAGGTGCTGCTCGAGAGCCTTACGCAGTACATATTTAGTCTGGGGCATGGGGCCTTCGTAAGCATCAACCAAGAGCAGTACGCCATCAACCATGGTCAATACGCGCTCTACCTCGCCGCCAAAGTCAGCATGGCCCGGGGTATCCAGAATGTTGATTTTTACGCCATCATGCATAACAGCGGTATTTTTGGACAGAATAGTGATACCACGCTCGCGCTCCAGATCGTTGGAGTCCATAACGCGCTCCTCCACATGCTCATTGGCACGGAAAACACCACTCTGCTTCAGCATTGCATCAACCAGGGTAGTTTTGCCATGGTCAACGTGGGCGATAATGGCTATATTACGAATATCGTTTCTAATCATGGTACTATTCTCTCCTCACATAAAACTTACCAATACATTTAAAGACAAGAAAAAGGATGCTTGTCAAGTGCATCCTTCTACGGTATTACTAAATTATTATATGCTTTTTATAGCTAGCTGTCAATAAATTTTGTGCCAAATTTTACAATTTAAAAGGGCGCCACAGCCCATGTTAAGGCTGTTTTGCCCCTTTGTAAACGCATTACTCTGAGAAAATGTACTTAGCCAGTTATGCTCACGACCTCCACCAGCTTGCCCTGGCTATTGAGCCACATCTCAATGCCATCGCCGAAGACCTCAGCCACAACGAGGAAGCCGTTTTCACCCTGCTCCAGCACCTCTGCCGTAGGCAGGCGATCCAGCACTGGCTCGATGAAGGCGCCCTTGTAGTAAAACTTCACGCGACGCAGCTTGCCCCCGTACATGAATTGCACCCTCTTGCGGAACTCTCCTTCCTCAAAGCGCTTGGCATAGGGCACCGTGAAATGCTGCTCCGTGAGCTCCAGGGATTCGATTCTATCGATGCGATAAATTGTAGGCGTGGGGTCCAGCTCAATCTCGTGCTCCACAGGCTTACCATCAGCCTCCACAATGAAGGCCGCTAGGTAAAAGTAAAATTCAGAGAACATGATACCCACGGGCTTCAGCAGCCTTTGCACTACGTTGCCATCTGCCGGCTTCCTATAGGTGATATTGATAAGCCTATGCTCCTTCACTGCCTCCCCCAGCTGCCAAATGCTGTCTAGGACAGCTTTGCCATGACGCGGCGGCACATAGTGAAACTTTTCGTTAGCAATCAGGTCGGAGACGAAGCCCTTGCACTCCTTCGGCAGGCAGCAGTCGATGAGCTTCTCAATAATGGGCTCCAGCTCCTCCTTCGTCAGGGAGCGACTCTCCAGCAGAATCTTTAGCACTGCGAAGACCTCCTCATTGCGCAGTACATTGCGCATGGGCGGCACTAGTCGATAGCCATTTTCCTTGCGGTCGTAGATTATATCCTGCACGATACCACTAGTATCATTCTGATTATGCACAAAGGCACGCAGGTCCTCGATATCACGTTGAATAGAGCGCAGAGAGCATTTGTAGCGCGCTGCAGCCTCGTGCTTATGCAGCAGCTTCCCCTCGGCTAGCAGGGCATACATCTCCAGCATGCGATCTTTACCAATTCTTTCCTCAGCCATTAGCATCACATTCCCTTCCTACCATTTCTGGCATAAAGTATCCAGTGTTACTTCTTCATCTTAGGTATTCATTGTCCTTATTGTAACATATGCAAAGGACAAAATATGTCTATCACAAGCTAAAGCTGAGGAAAAAAATAAAGTTTTTTTAATGTGTACCTTCTACTATTACAATTCCGTGCCGAATAAGCCAATCTTTAATTTTTACTATTTCCTCACACACTGTTTGAGAACCGTTTTTGTCTTTTATCAGCGTACATACACCGACAAAAACAATCTCCACTTGCATTTCCAACAATTTGTCTAGCTTTTCCTGCAGCCCTATTTGATTTTTGAGTTTACAATCATCACAACCATTACAGCTAAAAAAAGCTTTTAATACAAGTTCTTCATACCTATATGCCTCAAAACTCCCTTTTTTATCACTTAAAGCCTTCAAACAAGCAGCCCCGGTACAAACATCATTGGATTTCAAGCATCTAAGTATCGCTACACGTTTCATTAATCATGTCTCCCAAAATCCTTAGAAATTTTGTCTTTGATTTGCTGACATTCAGCTTCGCTTATGCCTAATTTCTTCGCAACGTCGTTCCAAGTATTATGAGGTGTTTTTAGGATAATAACGTCTTCCACAGGCTTTTTACAGATTTTTGCCAATAAATATGACATATTTACATGATGCATAGCAAAGCCCTGCTGCATCAGCTTTCTCGTAACCTTTTCTGGAATTCCCATTCTTTCCTTTAAGCGTCTTGCCTGATACTCAACACATCTATCAAAATATAACTGAGGAGTTAAGCCTAAAATATATTTAATCCTCTCCCAGGAATATACGTTTCGCATCATTTCAACCTTCTCCAGCTTCGTTTTAGCTAGATAAGCCAGCAAACAAATATCCTCCGTTGCTTCATAGCCATATTTATCATAAAGAGCACCTAACTGCTTTTCATCAAATTTGTAATCAGCTTTAAAAATACGTACTGCTCTCTCCTTAGTCATATTGCGAGCATGCAAGCCAGCAAAACCAGCTCCTGAACGATGTCCACGCCCTCTAAACATAGGAATCTTTTTTTCACTGGAAGGAATTCCTAATTTTTCTTGCACAGCATTCCAGTCCTCAACCACATTTTTCATCGGCAAAATTTCGCCCAAGGTATAGGAGCTTTTTGCTGCTAGTTTAGCTGCCATTTTAATGTCGCTCAACGAATATCCCAGCTTTACATACTTTTCAGCTATAGCCTTGGTTAATACAGCATCCTCCTGAAGCCTTTCTAATTCATGCCCCAAGCTTTTTTCTGCATACTCTCCTGCAGTGATGCCTAACAAATAGCGTACCCGTCCCCAGGTTGCACTTTCACGTAAATCCAAAATATCGTCCACATTTTTACCAGACATACCGGCGTATAGGTATGCTGTCCTAAGCTCATTATAATTAATACCTGCCGCTAAATAGCTTTCTGCAGATTGAGCCACTTCGCCAAATTCATGCTGCAGCCTTACCACAGCCTCCTTCTTGCTCATTTTAGGTCTTCTCATAGGCGGCGGTGGCATTTTCTTTAGGCCATCTTCACTCTTGATAGCAGCTTCCTGAACCGGCGCAGCAGCACATGCTACCTCGGGGAGGCAGGTCATTCCCAAAATGCTAGCTGCAGCTAAAAAACATACCATTTGCTTTTTCATAATACTCTCCTTACTCCTGCCAATGCTGTGGCAGGTACATAATGTTCATGCGTCCATTCTCAGGATTGATATAAATATTACTATACACTCCGTACATATCGTAAATAAATTGCTCTGTTAAAAGCTCTCGAGGAGTCCCCACCCCCACGACATTACCGTCCTTAATCGCAACCAATCTGTCACAATACATGGCTGCAATATTCAAATCATGAATAGCTGCGACCACTGTTAAATGCAATGATTTGACAATATCCATAATCTGTAGCTGATATTTGATGTCCAGATGATTTGTCGGTTCATCAAGAACTAAGCATTCCGTTTGTTGAGTTAAGGCACGTGCTAAAATTACTCGCTGCTGCTCACCACCGCTAAGTGTAGAAAAGCTTCTTTCTTCAAAAGCACTCATTCCCACTACAGCCAGAGCTCTGCGAGCAATTTGATAATCCTCTAAATTATCCCTCTGCAGCATTTTCTTATGCGGGGAACGCCCCATAAGAACAACCTCTAGCACAGAAAAGTCAAAGCTATATACATTATGCTGTGCAACCACTGCCAGCTGCAGCGCAGATTGGCGATAAGAAAGCTCATCGAGATTTTTCCCATTAAAATAAATCTTACCTTCAGTGGGCTTTTGAATACGATAAACACATTTCAAAAAGGTACTCTTACCACTACCATTAGGGCCGATAATCCCTACAAATTCTTTATCATGCAAAGAAAAATCTATCCCCTTGAGTATTTCCTTATGCCCAAAGGCCATTTTCACAGCTTCTGCTAATATCTCCATTATCAATTACCTCCGAAGCCATAGGTCTTCTTTATCATCAGATAAACAAAGCAGGGTGCGCCAATTAGAGAAATCAAAATGCCTATGGGAAGCTCAGTGCGTGGAATAATTATTCTGCATAGGCCATCAGCGACAACTAAAAATACTGCTCCCGTTAAAGCAGCCACAGGGATAAGCTTTTTATGATCAGTGCCAACTATCATGCGGATAACATGGGGCACTACTAAGCCAACGAAACCCACCATGCCCGCAGAATACACAACAAAGCCGACAATTAATGCGCTTACCAATAAATAAATTTGCCGATAAACATGTAAATCCGTACCCAGGGTAATGGCAGATTCATCACCTAAAAGCATTAAATTGAGCATTCGGCTCTGCGTCCAGAAGTACAGCACAGCTAGCACTACTATAGGGCCAATTACTATTAAATTTTCCCATTTTGCCCCGGCAAAGGAACCCATCATCCAATAGGCAATTGTCTGCATCCCTTCTTTGTTGTTAGCAAAATAAACAATAAAGCTGGAAAAAGCACCACAAACTGCACTCAAGGCCATACCTGCCAACAATAATTTAATAGAATTAGAGCGTCCTCCTAAATTAGAAATAAACAATACTCCTAAAGAAATGGCAAAAGCCCCCATAAAAGCAGCTATACCGACAAAATTTTCACCCAAGCTAACACCAAGACCCAGTAAAATTGCTGCTGTAGCGCCTAGTGAGGCTCCCGAGGAAATGCCTAGAATATAGGGATCTGCCAAGGGATTTTTTACTACAGCCTGCATAATCACACCACAGACAGATAAGCCCATACCTACAAAAGCAGCTAAAATAAGGCGGGGCAATCTTAGTAGCCAAATAATATCATGAACTGGGCCATGCTCAGGAGAAGCAATGGGCAAATCACCAGAAAGCTGCTCCACTACAGTATTATAAATATTAGCCATGGGTAGCTTCACTGTGCCAATGGACAGCGCCCAAAATATTGCCATTATTAAAGCTACTATTAAAGCTAAGCAAATAAATAGATAACCCTGTTTCTTTAAATATCCAATCATAGCTTATTCACCTTCATATAGCTCAGGATATAATCCTCTAGCTATTATTTTGATTCCATCATATGTTCTTATCCCGCTACTATAGATAGCGTATAACGGCAACGGATAGACTCTCTGCCCGCGCACAGCCTTAAGATTTTTTAAAGCCTTATGCTGCGTAAGTCTATCCAGCATTGCTTTTTCATTACCATAATGAAATTCGGTTATTACAAGGAATATCACATCTGGATTGTAATCCACAATTTGTTCAATGCTAAGATTATGCTCCTGAGCTCCCAATAAATTGCCCTTGAGCTCGTTCACAATATTGCCAGCCAGAGTTCTTTCCCCATAACAGCTAACATTTTTTCCCAGAAATTCTATGACTAAAGCCCTAGGTCGTTTGGGATAATTTGCTGTCTTGTTGACAGCATAGCTTATCTCCTTTTGCATATTGCCAACCAGCTCCTGTGCTCGAGCATTTTTATCAAAAATTTTACCCAGCTTCACAATATCATCATATTCATTCTGCAGGGTTTTGATTCTATTAGTTGCCACAGAATTCGTAGCAATATAGGTATTAATCTTTTTAAAATGCCAAAAATCCGTACTACGAATAACCTTAGGTGCAAAGGTGGAATGCCAGCCTACAATAAAATCAGGCTCCAGAAGCATCGTAGTTTCTAAATCTAAGAGCTGCAGACCGGTATATGGTATCCTGCTATATGCTTCACGATACTCTGGCAAAAAATATTTTTTATCAGGGACACCATTACCAGCAATAATTCTATCGCCAACACCTAATGCTAATAGGGTTTCGATAGAATTTTGCCATACAGCAACTACTCGCTTGGGCGGCTTCTCAAAAACCATTGTTTCAAGCTCACCATTAGAGTTAATATTATCTATTTGTAAAGGATAGTGCTCCTTATTGTATGCATATTCATGAGGTTGATTAAAGCGTACGAGCTCCTGCGCATTCTCCTTAACAGGCAGAGAAAATATATCACGCCCGCACCCCTGCAGCAATAATGTTAATATTAAACTTATTAAAATAACTATTTTCTTCATTTTCATAATTTATATGGGCAAAGCACTACTGCCCCAGTAGGAACAGCAGTGCTTTACATAGAGTGAATGTATGGAGAGTGAGTTAAATGAAATTAGAATTTATACTTCATGCCAACCATGATGCAACGACCGGGCATTGCAGCACTGCCCACACCATTCCAGGAATTGTAAGAGGTTTCGTATGCTTCATTAGTAAGGTTAGTGATTAACAAATATGCATTCAAATCCTTCGTAACCTCATAGTTCAAATTCCAATCCAGTACAAGGAATTGATGATTGGTGAAGGCATAATCACTGCAGCCAGTGTACCAGTTAGTCAAAAGGCCAGTATAAAGTTTGCCATTTTCATAGGACAGGTTTAAAGCGTAATGATTTTGCGGACGGAGACTATTAATTGCAGTATTAATGTCACTAGGATTATTATAGCCCCAGCTATCATCCAGAATCCAACCATTCTTAGCCATCCATTTGTCCTTCATATGGGAATAGGATGCACTCAGAGTGAAATGATCATCAAATTGATGGTCAAGGGTAATATTGAAAGACTTTTTATCTTCCTTAGCATTGACAGCTGTGCTCTTGATAGTACCAGTTTCAGTATCAAAAATAGGCAGAGTAGCAATGGCATTGCTCATTCTCGTCCAATCATAGTGCACTGCTACAGTGGTCTTCTCGCTCAAGTCCTTCTTAACACCCAGTGTCCAAGCATCGCCCTTTTCATCGTCCAACGGGGTTTTGAAGATACCGTCAACGCTGGTGTAGTCACCCTGCTTCAAGGGACGGAAAACCTTCGTCCAGCCAAAATACATGCTGCTAGTATCGTCAAACATATACTCTGTATTAATGACAGGAGTTAACAAGTGAGTGCTGCCCTTACCGGTTTTATAACCGCTGCTATCCTTGGTATCAAAGGAGCTATATTTAGAATAACGAATAGCAGGCGTGATATCCCATTTATCGCTCAGATGAATTTTATCCTGTACATAGCCCAGGATGCTCTTTCTCTGTACCATGGATTCACTTACAGAGCCATCTGTTTGAATTCTCTTGCTATAGTTTTTAGCTTTATCATAGGTTACACTAGCGATAATATCGTTCACACCTACGGATTTCGCATATTGTAATTGAATACCACGGTTCTTCTCTTCACGCCAGCTGGTTGGCTCCTGAGCCGCACCACCAGTTTTCTCCAGCCATTCCTGAACCTTGCTCTGGTCACCATCGGGGAAGGGAGCTAAATTATCACTAATCCATTGCTGCAGCTGTTCATTTGTAGCACCATTGGGGAACTCGGCCTTATAGGCATCTGCTGCACCGCGGCCATTGACATACCATTGATATTTATCACGATGTGCATAGCGATGGTTTTGATCATACACGCGGATAAAGCTTTCCATGCCATTATCCTTGTCAAAAACATACTGAATATCCCAGTCATTATTTTTAAAGCGACTGAAGGAACCATATACCTGCCCATCTAATGCATATAAGTTATGGTAGCCAGGATTTTTAGCATCACCAGTTAGTGTTCCGCCAATTAGCATATTATTGGAATCAAGCTGACCAACTGTAGCTTTAAAGATAATGTCATTCCAATCCTTTTCATTCCAATATTTTAAATTAGGAACAGCGATAGGATAGCCATCCTTACCCTCTTTAAAGTTATACCAAACTTTCAGACTTTGCTTCTCATTAAAATCTTTATCTAAACGGAAGTTTACACCATCCTCTTTCCATTTAGAGCCACCCAAGGTACCAGTGCCGCCTACAATACCATCTTTATATTTAGTATCCCCAGACATATCTCTATTAGCAGACAGGAAATAATGCCAGGAATTATCATCACCAGCGCTGCCAGAGTAGCTAATTGCATATTTATGCTTATGCCAAGAACCAGTGGACAAATCAATAGAACCAGTATTATTATTACCACCCTTACGCGTGATAATATTGATGACGCCACCCAAAGCATCAGGGCCATAAACAGATGCACCAGGCCCCTTGATTACTTCAATCTTGTCCACGTTTTCCATGTTGGTAACTTGGTCTAAGTTGACACCAGTGGACTTAGTACCGGATTTAGTATTACTACCTACTCTAGTACTAGCTGCATTATCTACACGACGACCATCAACTAGAACAATAACTCTGGTATCACCATTAATGGATACACCATTATTATAAAATTGATAACCATATTCACCACCGCGATAGCCAGGGTTTTGGAAGGTTACACCAGGAATGCGTTTAATGGCCTCAGTTAAATCAGTATAATGACGTTTTTCGATTTCCTCGCGTGTAATAACCTTAACATCGCCACCAGTACGGTAGTAGGATTGCTCAGTGATAGTATCGCCAAATTTATTTTTGATGGCATCTGCTTCTACAACTATGGTATCTAGAGTATAGGAATTCAAATTCTCGTCATGCGCAGCATTTACTCCGGCGCACATGCCTAAAACCATCAACATAGCAGCTGCAGCAGATAAATTTCTAGCTTTCATCAATCACACATCTTCTTTCTTTCAACAATTTCTTTTGGAAAATTTCTCAAAATCTAGCCCCATTGATATAAGTAAATTGATAGGATTGCGTTGTTACCCAATTATGGATTTCAGAATCAAACTTACCAAACACAAGATTCAGCTTTTTGGAGCTACTAGCCGGTATCTTGCATAAGGGTAATTTTACTGGTCTTCCCTCGAATACTTGTTCCTTGCCATCCTTGTCCGTATACCTAAGCCGCAAAAGAAAATCATTCAATTTAGTTATTGTGAGATCACTACGCTTATTGACAAAGGTACCACTTACACAGAGCGATTCTCCAGAAACCCACACCTTAGTAGTGGTCCAATCAAGAATCATTTTGTCAGACGAGGTTTCAGCAGCCAATGCGAGTGACGGACATAACAAGCATATCAAAAGACCTGCTAAGAGCACTAACCTTTTCATTGTTCCTCCTTTACCAAAAAGATATTGTGAGAGTGTGATGAGAATATATTTTTAGAGTTCATGTACGCCCTAGGCTAATACTAAACTCTATAAAATATCATTGTTTAGATTTAGAAAAGCATCAGCATTCCATATATTGATTTCGAAAAGTAAATCGTATTATTACACATTATTCATCTAATTCTTTATAAAAATAATACAGTATTGAGAATCATTATCGTTAATAATTCTACACATTTTAAACATCTCTGTCAAGCGCAAATTTGCCACAGCTTGCTTTTAGATATTATATTTTTGTACCAAACAAGCTTCATATCGCATAAAAGTGTTAACCACAGTAAACAATACTAATGTTATTGTTTTTATTGGTAAGCCTTATATTTTTTTGTATTTAATAGAAAAAAACAAAAACTGCGCTAAGTATTGGTCTTTCCTTCAACCAATACTTAGCGCAGTTGCTAATTGCTTATATAAATTTATAAATTATGCTTTTCCTCAGATATTATAAACTAAGCTTTTAGTTTCCATACTTTTACAGCTTAGTCAGCTCCTGGGTAATCTTCAGATAGGTCTCTACATCCTCCAAATTATGGCAGTGCATTTGACAACATTATAGTTGCCCCTCCCCATGTCTGTCAATAAGTTTTTACAACATTATCTTTACCTTATGTTGTTATTACAACAGACTGTTGCAAAAGATACAATTTACGCTATAATATAAGTAGTGGTATCTATGGAAGGATGGTTAGTATGGATTTTGCCGACAGAATTAAAGATAGAACGCTTACGAAAACAGAAAAAATCATTGCCGATTATATTCTCGATAATATAAATACTGTTGGCTTTAGTCCCATTAAGGATGTAGCTCTAGCCTGTGGCGTCAGCGACACCTCTATTATTCGTTTGCTGCGCGAGCTGGGCTATGACGGCTATACTGATTTTAAAAAATCCCTTAATGAAAAGCTGGTGGAGCAGTATAATGCTAATCTCTCCCCCATGCAAAAATTTAATCAAAGTAAAGCCTTTATTAATACGGAAAGCGTGGCACGGGAGGTATTTTTCAATGCCTTAAATAATCTTAGCAACGATTTCAGTAAGCTGGACGACAAGCTGCTACAGGATATTGCCGATTGCCTGATTCGTTCTAAGCACAAATATATCGCTGCCTTTCGCGGTACGTCCTGCTGTGCGGACTATTTCTGGCGCAAGGCCATTTATTTTCTTCCTGGTCTTATTCTTTGTGATAAAGCCGAAAGTGAAACACTGGAAAAGCTCATCGACATCGATAAAGATGACTGCCTGATGCTCTTCTCCTTTCCTAGGTATTCGGAGATAACGAAGATTATGTTGGAGCTAGCTAAAAAAAGAGGTGCTAAAATCATTCTCTTTACGGATAGAGTAACCTCTCCCCTAGCCCCCTATGCAGATTATCTCGTGCCAGTAAATGTTAACGGGGTCAGCTTTTCCAATTCCTATATCGTGCCCCTGTGCTATGCAGAGACACTTTCCATCATCATTAGTAAAAAGCTGGAAAATACCAGTGAGGACCGTCTCGAATTACTTGAACAGAATATTTATAAATCCAATCTTTATTAAAAAGCAGAGGAAACGTCAGCTACTGGCGTTTCCTCTTTTTTTGCGAGTTTATTTATTGTGACAGCTAAGCTGCTCTAAAAGCTTCTGACGCAGCAGCTCTTTAAAGCTCTCTGGCTCCCGCACCTTAATGGTAGGGCCGAAGCTTAAAACGCGGTAGAGCATCTCTGTCTCATCACTCTGATCATAGTCCACGGTGAGCAAATAATGCATATCGTCGAGCTTTTGCGTCTCCTTCGCCAGGTCCGAGAAATGCAGCATGGCACGCATTAAGGTATGCCTTGTATCCTCAAGCTCCAAAACCAGCCTTTGGCGCTGCTCCTTCAGCCGTGCTGCATGTACATAGTAGGTGCTAACGTTCTCCTCCTCACTGAAATCAGCAGTAATCAGCTTATTTAAATTCAGCGTCACTAGCTTTTTCCCCGCTACAGCCTGCAGACGAAATTTATCATCCTTAGCAGAATACTCTAGGGATAGGGGCACAAGATTAGTCCAGATAATAATCCTATCCTTATTATTCCTGTAGGAAGCATCCACTAGCTTGCGCTCTCGCATGGCTTGCAAAAGCTTTCTAAAATTTGCTCGATAGCGCTCGGAGCGAAAATCATCCCCATCCACATAGCGATCAAAGAAGACGAATTGCTCCGGTTTATACAGGGGCTCCACGCCCTCCAGTGCCTGCATTGCCAGCGCTAGCTCTGCATCATCCAAAAACAAGCTCAGCCGTTCATCCAGGCATAGAGCCTTCAGCCACCTTTTCTGCAGTGTAGTTAGGGGCATAATAGGTGTATGCTGCACCGGTGTAGCCAGCTCGGGCGTCAAAAGGCGCCATGTGCCCTCCTTCAGAGCAGGTAATAGCTGCAGGATACTGTCTTCATAGGCTTCAGAGCTGACAATTTGCTGCAGCTGTGCTAGGGATAGCTTTCCCTGCACAGCCTGCGTAAGCACCTTGGCCACTACATTATAATAGGTACCATATACCTCGCTGAACACATTACTCATTGCTCTCTTCCTCCGCCTTTTGCAGGCCATACATCGTATACACAGTGTCTAAATCCTGCCAAAATCGCTTCTCCACCGCTTTATTGGAGCAGGTAAAGCTCTCAATGCGCCCAATAAACGTGCGCAGCCAAGGCAGCATCTCCCTCGCGTCCAGCACATCACAGGTGAAGCGGTAGCGTCCCGGCTCTAGACACTCGACGCAGCCACAGCGTTTCTCCCGCTCCAGACACTGCAAAATATACGGCTCCTCCTCGCCAATACGCACAACCAGCTCCACATGCTCCAAGTAGGGCTCTCCAACAGCTGTAGCAGACTTATCCTCCTTCACAAGGCCATTGAGCGATACACCCCAGGCATGCTGGGCCATGCTCTGCGCCTGAGCCACTATTTTATCATACTCAGGAAGCGGTTTAGGCTCCAGCACCTCCTGAATATTATCTAAGCGACAGAAAATAATGCGGTTGGCCTTAAAAAGCCAGCACAGTACATAGCGTCGTCCGCTCTGAGTGCTGACGTAAATTTTTAGAGGCAGTACGCGCAGGCAAAAGCTTTTGCTCTTAGTGCAGATGCTCAGGCTCACACTCTGCTGCTTGTCCATAGCAGCTAAGAGCTCCAGCAGCACGTCACTCTCCAGCGCATGCAGCAGATAATGATGCTTATAGCTGAAGAGATTGACCTCTTGAGCGAATTTATCCTCTAAAAAGCTACCGATAACACCTGCCTGGCTAGCTTCCGCAAAAAAGCTAATGGCCTCCTGCCATTTCTCAATCTTAAGGTTATCCACACTACGGCTGTAAACGAGCTCCCTACCGCTTTTCACTGCGGTAATCAAACCCAGCTTCTCATATTCTGCCAGCTTCTTGCGAATAGTGGAGGCATCCAAAGCTAAGGGCTCCTCAAAAAAGCTGAAATAATCACTATCCAGCTTTTCAATCAGCTCCCTCAGGCTCATGCTGACACCCTCCTGCAGAATATCCAGCAGGAAAAAATGCAGCACAATATCATTGGCAGTAAAGGATTTAGCCTTCAGTGCTTTAAAAAAGGGGTTATGTTTAATTTTACGACTGTCCACAGAGATAAAGCACTGCTTGCCCCCTTCATTCTGGCGGAAATACATATATTCCCCCAGCCAGCTTTCGATACGACGCCGCTCATTATCATAGCTGCGCGCACTTTTAGCATCATAGTCAGCTCTGCTTTTAAAACCGTAAACATAGAAATCGCGCATAACATTGCGGATATTCTCAAAGCTTTTCACCAGCTCGCTAAAAGCCATTTACCTCACCTACCCTACCTTACCTACTCATCATTCACAACTGAAGCTAAACTCAATCGACAATTTAGTGCTACTTCTCATTAAAATTCTTTATGCTTATTATTATAATACGGCACCTAGACATAATCTGTCCTTCTCAACTGTATCAAAGCTACAAAAATAACAATTTTTAGGGATAAAACAAAAAATCCTAGCATCTCTGCTAGGATCATGTTTGCTTTTATATTGGTGCCGCGGACCGGAATCGAACCGGTACGGGTATCACTACCCGAGGGATTTTAAGTCCCTTGCGTCTGCCAGTTCCGCCACCGCGGCAGACAATCAAAAAAGAAAATAAAAATGGAGGCGACACCCAGAATCGAACTGGGGATAAAGGTTTTGCAGACCTCTGCCTTACCGCTTGGCTATGTCGCCTTAAAAGGTGGAGCGGAAAACGAGATTCGAACTCGCGACCCCCTCCTTGGCAAGGAGG
>JAXEPX010000039.1:0-5998 GCA_034117325.1 Phascolarctobacterium sp.
GCCACGCAGGAAAACACGGCTATAGCTACTGCCTAAGTCATCACCACCAGGGCCATAGGAATAATCAGTAACACCAGAAACCCTTCTCATCGCCTCCATCACAGTAGTAGCACCAGTTTTCTCAATATCTTTAGCAGTAATGACACTAACAGAAGCAGGAGTATCCAAATCCCTTGTTTCCATTCTTTGTGCAGTTACAACCATCGGGTCCAGAATGAACTCGCCCACATTCTCTTCAGCAAATGCTGCTGTGCCTCCGCAGATAACAGAGCCAGTAATCAGGGCTGTCATCAGGATACTTTTAGTGAATTTTTTGTCCATAAAAACACACTCTCTTTCTTGTTTACCCAAATAACAAAATATCTATTGCAATACTATCGCCTACCCAATCTTTCATGGCCGCAAGCAAAGTATAACAACCTATAATCTAACTGCTGCTTGCGAAGTAGAAGCGGTTGTTTCGCCTAAAAGAGATTTTTTTGAACATATGGAGGTAGTTCATGTAACAAGGCGGGAAATGCAAAACGTGTGTAGATTGGCAAAACAAAAAGCCTTCTGTCACATGCTGTAGCAGAAGGCATAATGAGTCTCATAAAACAAGGACGCAATACAAATTGCAAATCACTTAATATCACCCATACACTCCAAACTGTCGCGCGCAGCAGTAGTAGCAAAATCAAATAGGCAGGTCTTCTGACTTACGGTCATCGCTCCTCTGCGCCTTCCCAGCTCACGCCAGTGGCATTTTGCAGAGTCGCTCCCAATTACAGCGACGGGATCGTGCAGGAATTGCACCTGCTTCTCTTTTAAACAAAGAATACCTATTGATAATTTAATTTAATTATAGTTATAAGTATACTACAAGTTCACATATTTGACAACACTTATTCCTAATAATCTCCTTGATTCTTTCAAGAATCAATCTTTATATCATTTATTCTTCAAAAAGCAAAAACATATTTATTAAATGCAAGCAGAACTTCGTTTATACCTTATCAGGATACCGCTTATAAATCCACAGAAACAGTATAGGAATAATCAACAGCGTGAATACAGTGGAGGTAATCATACCACCGATAATAACCCAGGCCATGCTAACACGCGTCTCCGAGCCCTCGCCCAGTGCTAAAGCCGTCGGCAGCATGCCCACCACCATCGTCAACGCCGTCATAAAAATAGGCTTTAGGCGCACCTTGCCCGCTTCAATAATGGCACTACGCGCATCCTTGCCAGAGCGCATCAGTGTAAGTGTATAGTCTAGGAGCAACGTACCATTTTTCGCTACCAGACCATCCATAACCAAAATGCCAATTAAAGAATACAGGTTAATTGTATTTCCAGTGAAAAGCAGACACACAATCGCACCGATAATGCCCAAGGGGAGGGAAAACATTCGAATCAATGGCGTAAAGACGGACTCATAGAGCACCGCTAAAAGAAGATAAATCAAAAGCAGGCTCAACCCCAGCGCCATCGCCATCTCTCGGAAGGAATCATTCATGCTCGTCGCCTGGCCGGCAAATTCATAGCTGCACTTCAGCTTAAGCTGCTTCAGCTTTCCATCCAATTCACGCAGCACTTCATTTAAAGGTCTATCCGTAAGATTAGCCTGGATACTGATGATACGCTCCTTATTCACACGACGAATCGTAATTGGACCCACGCCCTCACTCACCTGCGCCACATCACCCAAAAAAATGCTACCTTTGCTCGTGCGCACAGGCAAGCTACGCACATCCTCCATACTATAGCCATCGCTTCCGGCAAAACGCACGTAAATATCAGTATCATTGCCACGATTATTAGCATCATTCGCTAGCACTCCAGCCTCACGGCCACCAATAGCCGCTGCAAAGCTCTGGGCAATATTATCCACCGTAGCACCGTAATACCGTAGCTTTTCACGGTCCACCTGAACCTTTAGCTCAGGCATACCCTGCACATAGGAATTTTTGATATCCTTTAAGCCATTCGTCTCATGAAAAAGCTTCTCCACCTTGTCACCGTCGGCTAAGAGCTGCTCCATACTATTGCCCTTAAGCTCTACCTGCACCGGGGAGCGCACCAGCTGACGACCACCAGAAACACCAGTAACTGAGGACTGCAGCTCGTTGACGCGAATCTTCACATTACCCAAGTTTGGGCGCGCGAAGGCACGAATTTCATTAGCAATCTGCCATACGTCTCGACTACGTTCACTAGTTTTATACAAGCTGAGAGTAGCCTTACCCATGCTCTGAGTAGTCGTAACATTCGTCATATAGTGCTCTATTTCAGGAACATTTTTTAAATAATCCTCAAAAATCAGTAATGCCTCGTTTGTCTGATCCGCATTATAACCCGTTGGTAGCTCCAGATTAACCTGAATCGCACTCTCATCCGTACGCGGCATGTACTCCGAGCCCACGATACCGAGAGGCACCAAGCCCACTGCCACCGCAAAGGACAGAGCCACAGCACCAAAAACCTGCTTGGGCTTACTCAAGCACCATACGAGCAGCTTCTCATAGCGTTCTATCGTGCGCTGCTCTAAGTTATCCAGCCAGCTCCACAGCTTTCCCTGAGGCTCCTCTAAGCCATTCTTATAAAAGCGAGAAGCCATCATCGGCGTCAACGTGAAGGAAACTACTAGACTCATTAACGTCGCAAAAACAATGGTCAAGCCAAATTGCTGGAAAAATTTGCCCGTAGTACTCTGCATAAAGGCAATGGGCAAAAACACTACCACGTCACACAGCGTCATCGCAATGGCCGCCATACCGATTTCATTGCGTCCATGCTCCGCTGCCTCGTCAGCAGCATAGCCATTTTCCAAAAAGCGATGAATATTTTCCAAAACAACGATGGAGTCATCGACCAGAATACCAATACACAGCGCCATACCCATCAAGCTCATCATATTGAAGGTAAAGCCTGCGATATACATCAAGAAAAATGTAGCAACAAGCGAAGTAGGAATAGCAATCATAACTGCTAAGGATGACTTCCAACCTCGCAGGAATAGATATAAAACTAAACCAGTCGTGATTAGGCCCTCAATCAAGGTTTGCAGAGTATTGCTCAGGGACTCCTTTACGAAATGGGATTGATCATATACAACAGTAAAAACATATTCAGGATAAGCCTTGCGCAGCTTCTCCAGCTGGCTCATAACATTTTTCGCAGTATCCACGATATTGGCACCGCTGGCTTTGTATACCTCTAGCGACACCGCCTCCGTGCCATCCACACGACTATAGCTAATAGCACGCTTATCCTTCGCTTGAATGCGCGCGATTTGACCTAACTCCACATTACCCTTGCTGGATTTCAGAAGAATACGCTCTAAATCCTTCGTCTCTTTAAATTGCGCATTCATACGCACAGTTTTCTCCAGCATCGGAGTATAGACAGAGCCTGAGGAAATGATGACATTTTCCTTTTTTACAGCGCTGATAATATCCTGTAGTGTCAGTCCATATGCGTTAAGGCGCTCCTTATCTACTTCGATAGCAATTTCCTTCTCACGACCTCCGGTTACGGCCACGTCGGCTACGCCACTGGCCTGCTGCAAGCGTTCCTTGAAGGTAGCATCCGCAAGACTGTAAATATCATCAAGTGCGCCTTTACCCGTAACAGCAAGCTGAATAATAGGATATTCCTCACTGGAACGCTTCAAAACTACTGGCTCAGAAATATCATCGGGCAAATCCTTGCGAATGCGACTGACCTTTTTCGTCGCCTCGATAGCAACTAAATCGGCATCTGCGTCCGCATCCAGCTCGACGAAAATCTCACTACGGCCAGGCCGTGTGGCGGAGCGCACCTGTTTAAAGTGAGAAATAGAGCTCAGCTCTTCCTCAATGGGCTTCGTTACCTGCTGCTCCACAGATTCCGTGCTCGCGCCGGGATAGCTTACGATGACGCTGACATATTGCGAGTCTACCTCTGGCAGAAGCTCTACTCCAATGCGAAAATAGCTGATCAAGCCTAGCACGCAAATGAGCGCATAAATCATGCAGATACCAATGGGGCGCTTGATGGAAAAGCGTGTAATATTCATGCTTATTCCTCCTTGGCCACATCCACGACAAGCCCATTACGCATACGTGAAAGATTATCCAGAACCACCTGGTCACCTACCTCAAGTCCTTGTAGGATTTCTACCTCTTGCGCATTGCTTGCGCCCAGCTTAACCTTGCGCTGCTGTACCTTCTTTTTATTATCCACAACATAGGCATAATAGGTGCCATTACGGTCAGTCAGGGAGGACTTATTTAAATAAAGAATTTGTGGTTTTTGCAAGAAACGCAGCTCGCCCCTAGCAAAAAGTCCTGCCTTAACCTGCTCCGGCACCTTGTCTAACTCCACACGCAGGAAAAACTTATTCGTCTCCCTACTTCTATCGGGACTGATATAAATAACTTTGCCAGTAACCTCCTGCCCCAGTGCTTCTACAGTCAGAGCAACAGGCGTCCCAATACTAATGGCAGCTACGTCGGACTCCGTCACATCGCAGTCCACAGTAAAGCCACTATCATCTAGCAGCGTGAGCAATTTCGTACCAGCGGCCACATAGCCCCCTACCTCCGCATTGCGATAGGTGATGATGCCACTACGTGGAGCCTTGAAAAGCATGTCCTGGTATTTATTCTGCGCAATCTGGTATTCCTGATAGCGACGCTCAGCGACCTGCTGCTGGCGATAGACCTGACTGGCCACGCCATTGTGCTGCTCCTGCAAAGCAAGCTCCTCATAAAGCGCCTTTTTATTAATCATGGTCTGCTCCATGGCATCACGCTCATATTGTGACACAGCCCCCAGCTTGAAGAGCTTGTCATAGCGTTCAGCATTGAGCTTCGCCAGCTTATAATCAGCCTCGTAGCGCATTAAATTTGAGCTATAGTCCGTTGCATGGGTATCAGCGTAGGCGCTCGCCTCACGGTAGCGTGCCTGAGTCTTTAACATTTCCGCCTCTGCATCATCGAGACGCTGAGCAAGAAGTAATTCTCCAGCCTCCACACGTGAGCCCAAATCCACGTTTATCTTTTCCACAAGGCCCGCATATTTATTGATGATATCAATACGCGCCCGTGGCTTTAGCTGACCGAAAAGAGGAATCTGCCGATACATGTCCCTTTTAGCCATGGTCAATACGTGCACCTCGGGCTTGACAGCTTGTACGCGTACTGGCCTTTTGTTTGCAAAATAACGCACACCACTTGCCAGCACCAGTCCCAATACACAGACACCCACTAGGGCTACAGCCTTGTGCTGCAACACATATTTTTTAATTGTAGTACAATGAGCGCGTAGCTTTTCTAAAGCTTGCATTTTTATTTGCCTTCGCCAGCAGCCTGCGCTTCCTCGCTAGCTGCCTTTTGGCAGATTTCCAGCATAGCCTCAGCGAAGCTCCCCTCCGGCACTGGAACAAAGTTTAATGCCTTCTCTTGATGCTCCAGTAAGGTTTTCTTAGAGCCAAAGACATCCATGGATGTTACTCCGTATGTTTTATCAGCGATATTGAAATTCATAACAATTTCGCAGTACTGTACCTTTTCTTTTTTAGCAAGCTTACTTGCATATTTAGTATTCAGCTTTTTCAAGGTATCCTTATCTGTGAAAACGGTTTTTGTCAATACAGAGATAATATTTTTATCAACTAAGCCATTTTTCTCCTGTGTATAGGCCAGTGAGCCCATATCATAGGCATAAATACCCAGGTTATTTTCTACGACAATTGACCAGCGGGCTGCCTCCTTTTCTTCCTCAGTTTCCTTAGGCATCATGCTGATTTCCCAATTCATTGGATCTTGATTTGTAATTTCCTCTGCATGAGCAGTGAAGCTACCACAGCAAACTAAAACCATAAATACTAAAGCTAATAATTTTTTCATCGCGAAGCTCCTTTAAAATCAACTAAGCTTACAATTATTTAGACATTTAAATTGCGTACAATTCTAATAATGCTATCCTTCGACAGCTTTTGCAGCGTGTAATAGGTAGCGCCCATCTTCTG
>JAXEPX010000040.1:0-2687 GCA_034117325.1 Phascolarctobacterium sp.
GATACTTTTTTGTAGTTAATAATAAGACAAGTCTTAAGTATTTGGTTAAAAAAACTGTAAAGTTTTTTGTCGATTATTATACTGTATATCTAATTGTGTTAGTGTCGGCGATATTGTTTTGTGGATATGAGTTGACTTTTACTGATTTTATCAATGATATCTATCCTGTGTACGCGGTTTTAATGAAGTTCGCTTGGTATGTGCCGTTTTATGTAGAGGCGCTTTTCTTGCTGTATATGTTGAAATGTGACGTGAGCAAATATGGAAACAAGAAATCTTTTTATGGGTTGCTTATAGCGTATATGATATTAGAGTTGATTGTTCATTATTTCAAGAGCATAGGTTATAAGGGTACTTTTTTAGTTGGGTGTTTAAATGACCTTAAGCTTGCGTTGCCGTTTATGGTAATGGGCTTCTATTTTGCGTACTATGATGTGTTTCAACGGTCAATGCGGTTCCTAAATAATAGGTACGGTATTTCTAAAGTTAAAGCTGTTGTTGTATTGATGGTGGTTACAGTTATATCCGTGTTCAACTACAAGATTTTGGGAGTACAATCTGGTATTATCTATACTCCTATTTATATAGCTTGTATAGCATATTTAGATTTAGGAAGATATGCTTGGCTAGAGAAAATATCAGCATTTATTTCTAAGCATAGTGCTAATATTTGGTTTGTTCATTGTGCCTTCTTTAATGAGGTAATGAGAGAGGTGTTTCAACCAATAGCATTCTGGCCAGGTAATCCTATTCTTGTTTTAATTTGGATAATTATTATATGTTCAATGTTTTCTATGTTGATAATGCCAGTGCAGAATTTTATCAAAGAGAAGGCGATGGCGTGGCTTTAAAACGATAACATAATAAAAGTGTTTCATATGCAAGAAATAAGGCCATAGATTATTGTGATGATAGTATTCAATATCTTGACTTTTCAAGTTATGATGAAACTGCAAAGTCTTATTGAATTAATGAGTTATTTGAGTTTAAAAGAGCTATTTATTATAAAATAAAATGAGATTTTCATTAATATTAAGTTGGAGTAGTGATGAATTTGATAATAAGGCATATTACACGTTTGAACAGCACTATAAGAAGGCATTGGCGGATGATTGCCTTAAAGCTTCAATTTGGTGCTCAATTTCAAGCTGAAAAATTTCATTTTAGAAAAGGATTCAGTGTATTCATTGAAGAGGATGGAATCCTGAGTATAGGTAAGGGCTGTTTTTTTAATAACAATTGCTCTATTACCGCTAGGAAAAAAGTTTCCATTGGTAGGAATTGTATCTTTGGTGAAAATGTAAAAATTTACGATCACAACCACTGCTATAAGGATAATAATAAGCTGATTTGTAAACAAGGCTTTAGTTCTGCTGAAGTAGTAATCGAGGAAGATTGCTGGATTGCGAGTAATGTGGTGATTTTAAAGGGTGTACACATAGGTAAGCATAGTGTGATTGGAGCAGGTGTAGTAGTCTATAAGGATGTACCTGCTGGCTCGGTATTAGTATGTAAGCAGGAAGTAGTAAATCTGCATTAAGAAATTAGTAGAGCTTTATTAATACGTTTTATGACTATATCTATCGCGACTGTATGCCTGTGGTAAAGGAAGGAGATTAGTTTAGTAAAAATGTTTAATAATAGTTATCTTATAGCCTTTATAATTGGATATCTGGGTACCTATGCTCTGTATGTGCTGTTGTCCCATGGCTTAGGTAACAAAGCGACCTATTTGCAGCTGCGTCGCTTTATACCCTGTGCGCTTTTAGCGGTATTGCCTGTAGCTTTAGCAAAGCTGTCTTTAACGGACGCTCTTTTTGTTATACCTGCGGTAATTTGCGCAATGTGGGTAATTACCTATCCTACGCTTTATTACATTAGTAATCATAAGGTATCCTCGGACTTTGAATTTCATTTCGAGGCTGTTTTCGGACTGTATCTTATTAGCTGGATTTGCTCCATTGGACTTTTAGCGAAGCAGGCTATTGTGCTCGCAATACCTTTGACCATAGGAGTTACCATAATTGAGGTAATATTGCTGCTCATACCTGTGGCTCAATGGATTTATTTTGGCTTGTATAAGGCCTGCATTAATGAAAATGGTATGCAAATGCTACAGGAAACTCATTATAATGAAATAATTGAGTTTTTTAAATCCATGCCCTGGTATTTAAATATTTCTAGCCTATTTGGTGTGGTAGGTGCTGTTGCTATTATCGGCACAAGCAATTACGCAACGCTGACTACCCCTATTACTCTTGATTATAAAGTAAATCTTATTCTAGCTGGCATAGCTGTCTTTCTGAGCATTTACCTGTGGAAAAAGAAGCATGGCGTATTCATTCGTACGGCCATTGTGGAGTTCTATTTAGATATTAAAGAATACATGGAGACTAATAAACTCTATGCGAAAAATTTGCAGGATAGATATGCTGCATTGGAGGTTAAGCGTTTAGCGGAAGCCTTTGCTAAACCCTCCACGATTCTTCTAGTAATTGGCGAATCAGAATCCCGTGATTATATGAGTGCTTTTAACGAGGATTATAAATATAGTACAACTCCTTGGTTAAGTGCTATGAAACAAGATGAGCATTTCACTCTTTTCCCTAATGCTTTTTCTTGTATAGCTAATACAGTTGCTTCTTTATCCAATGCATTAACAGAAATGAATCAGTACAATAATAAAC
>JAXEPX010000041.1:0-13921 GCA_034117325.1 Phascolarctobacterium sp.
AGCAAGAAAGTGCGCGCTTTTGAAAAGCGCGGGAAACGTCGCTTTTTTGCTCGCCCAAAAAAGCTTCGCAAAAAAGGGCTTTGCCATATCCACTTAGTCTCGAATATCATAGCTCTAGAAACTACTTCTGGTTCCCGAAAGCTCTCGCTTCCAGGGATATTTACATGCGACGTTCTAGGGCTTTGGCGGTCTACCGCAAAGTTCTGGATATAGGATAGACTTGCTTTACGATACTTATCAAGAAAATTTATAGTAAATTAAGCAAATTATAATATCTCGGAAGGAATTGAGATTTTAGCGAATGAGTTGTTGGAACAATGGAAGCGAGTGGTTTAATATGCTAACGCTTTCTGCGAACAAGAGTGTACCCCGAAGCTTCCTTATTGTTCCCAACGAAATGAGCGTTAAGAAATCTCAGCTGACTGAAGAGATATATAATTTGCGACTGAATAAGGAGCATGAGTCGCGTGATAGATAGCTGCCTACATTCTTTTTTCTACTTGTCTCTATACAGGAGAATATGCTATAATGTAATTTATCAAAAAATTTAAATTTTGGAGTGATTAACTGCATGCGTAAAATTAATTTACCCTTTTTAGTATCTGCAGTAGCACTACTTGCTGTTCTTTTCTTCATCAGCTATAGTGCGCCCAATACTGTAGATCCTAAAACGTATCAACCCTCTGTTTATTCCACTATTTTCTCCTTGCTTCCGCCAGTAATTGCTATTGGCTTAGCTTTAATTACCAAAGAAGTATATTCTTCACTTTTCGTAGGTATTGCGATAGGTGCTTTGCTATATGCTAATGGCAATCTTGAGCTTATGTTCAATACCATGCTTTTTAACGAAGATGGAGGCATGATTACAAAGCTTGCCGACAGTTGGAATGTGGGCATTCTTGTATTTTTGGTCATTCTAGGTATTATGGTAGCTTTGATGAACAAGGTTGGCGGTTCTGCAGCCTTCGGTCAATGGGCTTCTCAAAATATTAAGTCTCGCGTAGGTGCACAGCTGGCAACTATTGCTTTAGGTGTACTTATTTTCGTAGACGACTATTTCAATTGCCTTACGGTTGGCTCCGTTATGCGTCCTGTGACCGATCGCCATCAGGTAAGCCGTGCAAAATTAGCCTATTTAATTGATGCTACAGCTGCCCCTATTTGTATTATTGCGCCCGTTTCTAGCTGGGCCGCAGCTGTAACCTCCTCTGTACCTAAAGGAAGCGAAATTAATGGCTTCAGTATGTTTCTAAGCACCATTCCCTACAACTTCTATGCACTAGGCACCTTACTGATGATGGTATTGATTACTATTTTCAAATTCGATTATGGTCCTATGCGCGTGCATGAGGATAATGCCATTAAGGGTGACCTGTTTACAACGTCCGATCGTCCCTATGGCGATGTCAATGAAAAAAATGAGAAGCCTAATGGTGCTGTTATCGACCTTGTAATGCCTGTTGCTGTGCTGATCATTTGCTGTATTATTGGCATGGTTTATACTGGTGGATATTTCACGGGTGAGAGCTTTGTAGATGCTTTTGCAGGTGCTGATGCTTCTAAAGGACTTGTGCTCGGTAGCATGGTTACTTTCTTCTTTGTCTTCGCGTTTTACATGACACGTGACGTAATGACCTTCCAGGAATTTGCAGAATGCATTCCTGCGGGCTTCCGCGCTATGGTAGCACCCATTATGATTTTGACTATGGCTTGGACTCTGTCCGGTATGACTGGTCTTCTCGGGGCGAAGTTCTATGTGCATGACCTTGTGGCAGGCTCTGCAGGCGTGCTGAAGATGTTCCTGCCGTGTATTATCTTCATCGTAGCAGTCTTCCTAGCTTTCTCTACCGGTACTAGCTGGGGTACGTTTGCGATATTGATTCCTATCGTGTGCAATGTTTTTGGTAGCGCAGATACTTATCAGATGCTGATTATTTCCATTGCTGCCTGTCTCTCCGGTGCAGTTGCAGGTGACCATTGCTCACCGATTAGTGATACTACGATTATGGCGTCCGCAGGTGCGCAGTCCAATCACGTAAACCACGTTTCTACTCAGTTGCCCTATGCGTTGACGGCAGCTAGCGTTTCCTTCGTGGGCTATCTGATTGCTGGTGCAATTGCCTATATGTATGAGAGCTCTGCAGCACTCGTAGCTTTGCCTATTACGCTTGGGTTGATGATTGTGACTATGCTCGTGATTCGCAGTCGTGTAGGTAAGGAAAACGCTTAAAAAACATTTGTTCCCTGTTAATCTCGCATAGGATATTAAAACACTACATTTGTATGCATTGAATGGATAAATAAAGCTTGATGCCAAGAGGAAAGGTCGTGCGTGATCTTTAACTCTTGGCATTTTCTTTTTTTGCTGTTTTTAGAATGATTAAGCTTGATTAAATGGATGTAAAAGGTAAGATTCCGAACGATTTCCTAAAAAACTGTTAAAAAGTTCACATTTTTATTTGACGTTGACGCCATAGCTTGGTATAATTATGATAAGTACACTGTAGTATGCTGAACCCGAGAAAGATGGACCTGATTTGACGACCTAGAGACTAGTTTGACATTGAGGAAGCCTTGCTTGGGTTTTGTTTTTTAATGAGAGATTTTTTGGGAGGTAATTGTTCATGAAAGTAGCAATCATTATGGGCAGTAATTCCGACTGGCCTATATTGGAGCCTGCAGAAAAAACGCTGAAGGATTTTGGCGTTGAGGTAGAGGTAGTAGTTGCTTCTGCTCACCGCACTCCTGATGTAGTACATGAATTCGCTTCTGGCGCGCGTGAGCGTGGTGTTGAAGTAATTATTGCAGCGGCTGGTGCAGCAGCACATCTGGGTGGCGTTATCGCAGCCTTCACCACTGTGCCTGTAATTGGCATTCCTATTAATGCAACTCCGCTGGGCGGCATGGACGCATTGCTGAGCTTCGTACAAATGCCTTCCGGCATTCCTGTTGCCACTATGGCAATCAATGGTGCTAAAAACGCTGCCCTCTTTGCAGTGCAGATTTTAGCAACGAAATACCCTGAATTAGTAGAAAAATTGGCAGCACATCGCCTCGAAATGCAAGCCGAGGTTAAGGCTAAGGGCGAGAAGCTGGCTAAGCTGAGAGCAGAAGGCAAATAACCCTTCGCAAAACGTATTATTGGCAAGGAGAGTTATTGTGGAAAACTTTTTTCAAGATGATAAGCTGCATGAAGAATGTGGCGTGTTCGGCATCTTCAGTCATTCTGAGGATGTAGCCCTCAACACCTACTGGGGTCTGTATGCACTGCAGCACCGCGGTCAGGAAAGCACCGGTATCGTAGTAACCGACGGCAAGACCATGAAGGTAAAGAAGGGCATGGGCCTTGTTCCCGATGTTTATAAGGATGGCGTAGCTGATTTGGATGGCTTTGCTGCTATCGGTCACGTGCGTTACTCCACCACTGGCGCAAGCATGGCCTATAATATTCAACCTTTGAAGGTTTATTTTGACGGCGGCAATCTGGCGCTGAGCCACAACGGCAACCTGACGAATGCAGGTCAGCTGCGTCATAACCTCGCTAAAGAGGGTGCAGTTTTCACCACTACCGTTGACACCGAGGTGGTACTGACACTGATCGCTTATAGCGCACGTCCGACTATTGAAGAGCGTGTAGCTGAAGCAGTGAAGCAAATCCGTGGCGCTTACGCTATTTTGATTATGACTGATAATAAAATCATCGCTGTGCGCGATCCCTATGGTTTCCGTCCGCTCGTACTGGGCAAGATGGAAAACGGCTGGTGCGTTGCTTCCGAATCCTGCGCTTTCGACCTCGTAGGTGCGGAGATGGTGCGTGACGTTAAGCCCGGCGAAATGGTTATCATCGATAGCGATAACGCTGAGCCCCGTAGCATGATGTGGGCTGATAAGCTGCCAGAAAAAACTGCACACTGCATTTTTGAATATGTATATTTCGCACGCAATGATAGCGTGATTGATAAACAACCGGTTTACGAAGCTCGCATTCAGATGGGTCGTGAGCTGGCTAAGGAAACTACCGATATTCATCCTGATATCGTTATTTCCGCACCGGACAGCGGTACTCCCGCAGCTATTGGCTATGCACTGGAGTCCGGAGTTCCCTTCATGGAAGGTCTGACGAAAAACCGCTATGTAGGTCGTACCTTTATTCAACCGACCCAAAAGCAGCGTGCTAATGCCGTACGCTTGAAGCTGAACCCCGTACGTAGCGTAGTTGAGGGTAAATCTGTTGTTATGGTCGACGACTCCATTGTACGCGGTACCACTAGCGGCAAGGTTGTGAAGCTGTTGAAGGAAGCTGGCGCGAAGGAAGTGCATGTATGCATTTCTTCTCCCCCGGTTATCGACAGCTGCTACTATGGCATTGATACCTCCGAGCGCAAGCAACTGATTGCAGCGCGTTGCACTGAGGAGGAGATTTGCCGTTACATTGGCGCGGACAGCCTGCATTATATTTCCATGGATGGCATGAAACGTGCTATTAGCCACATTGATCCCAATGGCTTGTGCTGTGCTTGCTTTAGCTCGGAGTACCCCGATAAAGCTGATACCGTAATTAAGGAAGAACCCAAAGGAATGTTTGATTAATAAGACGTCCTATAGGGCATCATCTACTTCACAAAACCTCCTAGACGTACCTCCAGTACGCCGTCGTCGGTTTTGCTCGTATCTAATACCCTCTAAGACGTCTTTGGTAAAGATTTGGGTAGGATACAATAAATAAAAATTCTTAGAGCTGATTGTCTAGAATAGATATAACGAATTTTTTTGGAGGACATTATGAGCGAAGAAAAGAAACAACTTACCTACGCTGACGCTGGCGTTGATATTGACGCTGGTAATAAAGCTGTGGAGCTGATGAAGGACAGCGTACGCGCTACCTATCGCAGCGAGGTTATCGGTGATCTGGGCGGCTTCGGCGGCCTCTTTGCCCTGAACACCGGCAAATATAAAGAGCCCGTGCTGGTAAGCGGTACTGACGGCGTTGGCACGAAGCTGAAGCTGGCTTTCATGGCTGATAAGCACGACACCATCGGCCAAGATGCAGTTGCAATGTGCGTAAACGATATCCTGGTACAGGGCGCAGAGCCCCTGTTCTTCCTGGACTATATCGCAGTGGATAAGGTTGACTCCCAAAAGGTTGCGAACATCGTTAAGGGTGTTGCTGGTGCCTGCAAGGAGAGCGGCTGCGCTTTAATCGGCGGTGAAACTGCGGAAATGGCAGGCTTCTATGCTAAAGGTGAATACGATATCGCAGGCTTCTGCGTAGGCGTAGTAGATAAATCCAAGATGATTACCGGCGAAAAGGTGAAGGCTGGCGACGTACTTCTGGGCCTGCCCTCCAGCGGTGTGCATTCCAATGGCTTCTCCCTCGTGCGCAAGATTTGCTTTGAGGCTATGGGCTATGACATGAGCACCCCGGTTCCGGAATTTGGCTGCACTCTGGGCGAGAAGCTGCTCACCCCGACTCGTCTCTATCCGAAAACCTGCTTGCCTTTGATTGAAAAATTTGATATCCACGGCATGGTACATATTACCGGCGGTGGCTTCTATGATAATATCCCTCGTATTCTGCCCGCTGACTGTGATGCAGAGGTTGATGCAGAGTCCTGGGAAGTACCTGTAGTCTTCAAGAAGCTGCAGGAGTGGGGCAATGTGCCCTGGCCGGAAATGTACCGCACCTTTAACATGGGCGTGGGCATGGTTCTGGTTATTGACCCGAGCGAGGCTGACGCAGTTCGAGCTCACCTGAAGGAAGCTGGCGAAGAATTCTTCGAGCTGGGCAAGATTGTCCCTGGCACCCAAAAGACTATCATGAAGGGCGGCGTTTTCGGTGCGTAAGATTGGCGTCTTAGTAAGCGGTCGCGGCAGCAATCTGCAGGCTATTATGGACCGCATTGCCGATGGCTATCTGCCGCTGGAAATCGCAGTTGTGATTAGCGATAAGAGCGATGCCTATGCCCTGGAGCGTGCTCAGAAGGCTGGCATTAAAACTGTAGCCGTGGAGCGTAAGGCTTGCGCTTCTAAGGAAGAGTTTGAAGCAAAAATCACGGCTGCGCTCGAAGCTGAGGGCTGTGAGCTGGTCGTGCTGGCAGGCTTCATGCGCATCCTGAGCGGCGATTTTGTAGCTCATTGGCATCATAAAATTATCAATATTCATCCGGCACTGCTGCCGAGCTTCCCCGGTCTACACGGCCAGGGTCAGGCAGTGGCCTACGGTGTAAAATTCTCCGGCTGCACGGTGCATTTCGTAGACGAGGGCACGGACAGCGGCCCCATTATCCTGCAAAAGGTAGTACCTGTACTGGATGATGATACTGAGGATACACTCGCTGACAGAATTCTGGTGCAGGAGCATATCGCTATGCCCGAGGCACTGAAGCTCTGGGCTGAGGATAAACTGGAAATTACTGGCCGCAAGGTCAAGGTTCTTGCGTAAGCAATATGAGGTGTGCAAATGAAAATTAAAAGAGCATTACTGAGCGTTTCTGATAAGACCGGCATTGTGGAGCTGGGCAAATTTTTGAGTGAGCGCGGTGTGGAAATCATCTCCACCGGCGGCACCATGAAGGCACTGCGTGATGCAGGTGTGCCTGTAACCTATGTAAGTGATGTAACCGGCTTCCCGGAGATCATGGACGGCCGTGTAAAAACCCTGAATCCGAAGATTCACGGTGCTATCCTGGCAGTTCGCAGCAATCCGGAGCATATGGCTGCTCTCGCTGCGCATGACATCACTCCTATTGATCTGGTTGTAGTTAATCTCTATCCCTTCCGTGAAACTATTGCTAAGCCCGGCGTAACCGAGGCTGAGGCAATTGAAAATATCGATATCGGCGGTCCTGCTATGGTACGCGCTTCTGCGAAAAACTTCAAGGATGTAGTTATCGTAACCTATCCGCGTCGTTATCCGCAATTGATGGAAATGCTGGATAAGGATGGCGATATTGATGCACATACCCGCAAGGAGCTGGCTTTTGAAGCCTTCAGCCATACTGCTGAGTATGATGCTATGATTAGCGATTACCTGAAAAAGCAACTGGAAAAATAAGAGGTAAGCAAAATGAGAATTCTCTTAATCGGTGGCGGCGGCCGTGAGCATGCTCTGGCATGGAAGCTGGCGCAAAGCCCCAAGGTAGAAAAGCTGTACGCAGCTCCCGGTAACCCGGGTATTGCCCTGCTGAACAAATGCGAATGCATTAATCTGAATGTCGACGACCTTGAAGGCGTTGCAGATTATGCAGAGGAAAAGAGCATTGACCTGACCGTGGTTGGCCCTGAGGCACCGCTGGTTGCAGGTCTGGCAGACGTTTTCAAGCGTCGTGGTCTGCCTGTATTCGGTCCCTCTAAGCTGGCTGCTCAGCTCGAGGGCTCCAAGGCCTTTTCCAAGGAGCTGATGGCAAAATACAATATCCCGACTGCCTTCTTCAAAATCTGCGAGGATATCGAAACTGCCAAGGCTTATGTTGAGGAAAAGGGCGCTCCCATTGTTGTTAAGGCTGATGGTCTGGCAGCAGGTAAGGGCGTTGTTGTAGCTATGACTAAGGAAGAAGCGCTGGCTGCGATTGACGATATGATGGGCGACCATAAATTCGGCAGCGCAGGTGCTCGCCTTGTTTTAGAAGAATATATGGAGGGCGAGGAGGCATCACTCTTAGCCTTCACTGATGGTAAAACCGTGGTGCCGATGATTGCAGCGCAGGACCATAAGCGCGTTTATGATGGCGACGAGGGTCCCAATACCGGTGGTATGGGTACCTATGCTCCTGCTCCTGTAATGACCGACGTACTGCGTCTGAAGGCTACTGAGCTCATCCTGAAGCCCGTTGTGGAAGCAATGGCGAAGGAAGGCATGCCGTACCAGGGCTGCCTCTATGCAGGTCTGATGATTAAGGGCGATAGCGTGAAGGTGGTTGAATTTAACTGCCGCTTTGGCGACCCTGAGACTCAGGTTGTACTGCCGCTTTTGGACGGCGACCTGGCTGAGATTATGCTAGCTTGCGCAACTGGTACTTTGGATAAGGCTGAGGTTGCTTGGTATGATAAGGCTGCTGTGTGCGTAGTTATGGCTAGCGGTGGCTATCCTGAAAGCTATGAAAAGGGCAAGGAAATTACCGGTCTCGAGGCTGCAGCTGAGGACAAGGATGTTGTTGTTTTCCATGCAGGTACTAAGGAAGCCGAGGGCAAGATTGTGACCAGCGGCGGCCGCGTGTTAGGCGTAACTGCAGTTGACGCTACGATTAGAGCTGCTAGAGACCGTGCGTATGTTGCGGTTGAGAAGATTGGCTTCGAGAAGGGGTTTTATCGTAAGGATATTGCCTGGAGAGCTTTGAAAAGATAAGATAAAAAATTAATATATTAAAATTTTGTAGAAAAGGATGATGAAAGAATGGCTTTTTATTATGACGAACCCGCTCATACTTTTAGTGAGTACCTTTTAGTTCCCGGTTATTCCTCTGAAAAATGCATTCCTGTGAATGTTGACCTGCGTACTCCGCTGGTAAAATTCAAAAAAGGTGAAGAGTCCGCTATCACCATGAATATCCCCATGGTTTCCGCAATCATGCAGGCTGTATCCGGTGAAAAGCTGGCTGTAGCTCTGTCCAAAGAGGGCGGCGTATCCTTCATTTATGGCTCTCAATCCATCGAAGACGAAGCAGCTATGGTTGCTCGCGTTAAAGCTCATCGTGCAGGCTTTGTTAGCAGCGATTCTAACATTCGTCCTGACAGCACCCTGGCTGACATCCTGGCTCTGAAGGAGCGCACTGGTCACTCCACTGTAGCAGTAACCAGCGATGGCACTGTTAACGGCAAGCTGGAAGGTATCGTTACCAGCCGTGACTATCGCCCGAGCCGCATGGACCGCGGTACTCTGGTTCGCGACTTCATGACCCCGATTGACCAAATGATCGTTGCTGGCAAGGACACCACCCTGCAACAAGCTAACGACATCATCTGGGAAAAGAAGCTGAACACTCTGCCCATCGTTGACGATGAAGGCCGTCTGCTCTACATGGTATTCCGCAAAGACTATGCTACCCATAAAGAATATCCGCTCGAGCTGCTGGACAGCAAAAAACGCCATATCGTAGGCGCTGGTATCAACACCCGCGACTATGCTGAGCGTGTACCTGCTCTGGTTGACGCTGGCGTTGACGTGTTGTGCATTGACTCCTCCGAGGGCTACAGCGCATGGCAAAAAATTACTCTGGACTGGATCCGTGAGCACTATGGCGACAGCGTTAAGGTTGGCGCTGGCAACGTAGTTGACGCTGAAGGCTTCCGCTTCCTGGCTGAAGCTGGCGCTGACTTCATCAAAGTTGGTATCGGCGGCGGCTCCATCTGCATCACCCGTGAGCAAAAGGGTATCGGCCGTGGCCAGGCAACCGCTCTGATCGACGTTTGCAAGGCTCGTGACGAATATTATAAAGAAACCGGCGTGTACATTCCTGTATGCTCCGACGGCGGTATCGTATACGATTACCACATGACCCTGGCTCTGGCTATGGGCGCAGACTTCATGATGCTGGGCCGTTATTTCGCTCGCTTCGACGAAAGCCCGTCCAACAAGGTTAACATCAACGGCACCTACATGAAGGAGTACTGGGGCGAAGGCTCTGCACGTGCTCGTAACTGGCAACGCTACGACATGGGCGGCGCAGCTAAGCTCTCCTTCGAGGAAGGCGTTGACTCCTATGTTCCCTATGCAGGCAGCCTGAAGGATAACGTAAACCTGACTCTGGCGAAGATTCGCTCCACCATGTGCAACTGCGGCGCGCTGAACATTGCTGAGCTGCAGGCTAAAGCTAAGCTGACTTTGGTTTCCGCAACCTCCCTGGTTGAAGGCGGCGCACATGACGTTCTGCTGAAGGAAAACAACAACAGCAACTATCCGAAATAATTAGTCAAGCTGCATAAATTTTAAAATTAAGCCGAAGGTTATGACTTATGAGCAAGTCAAAGCCTTCGGCTCTTTTGCTGCAATCAAGCTCATATAAAGCAATGTCGTAAAGATATTGTATACATTATAAAAGCACTTGCATATAAGAATCACTTATGCTAGAATAAGTACATGAAAATTTTGCATGAGCTTTACAGGAATTTTGCAAAAATATACGCAGTGCAGGGAGTAAAGTAGAGGAAACAAGGCAACTCTTACAGGAAAGGTGCAAGGCGTAGCTTGGCGTGAAGGACCTAAGAGGCAAGGGCAGGATTTTCAAATATTTATCCTATAGGAGGCATTTATTATGAAAAAATCCTTAGTACTCGCAATGGCAATGGCTCTGGGCGTAACCGCATCCGCTTACGCTGCTAATCCGTTCTCTGACGTTCCGGCTGGCCACTGGGCATATGACAGCATCAACAAACTGGCTGCTGCTGGCGTAATCGATGGTTATGGCGACACCACCTTCGGTGGCGACAAGCTGATGACCCGTTATGAAATGGCTCAAATCGTAGCTAAAGCTATGGCTAAAGGCGCTAACGTTGACAAACTGGCTGCTGAATTCGCTGACGAACTGGATACCCTGGGCGTTCGCGTAGCTAACCTGGAGAAAAAAGCTGACAATGTAAAGATCACTGGTCAAATTCGTGCTCGTTATCAGTCTCATGAAAATGGCGCTGATGCTAGCGATCTGCGTACTCGTCTGTGGATTGCTGGTCAAATCAACGAAGACTGGACTGCAACCGCTATGATCCAAAACCAACAAAACTTCAATGACGATAATGATGGTGTTGGTGGTAACACTGGTGAGGAAAGCACTGACCTGAAACGCATTTATCTGGATGGCCGTGTAGGTGGTCTGGATGTTCATGCTGGTCGTTGGGATGAATGCACCGCAACTGCTAACGTACTCGATTCCTATATTGATGGCGTTAAAGTTTCCTATGGTGACAAAGTAAAACTGTTTGGTATTGCAGCTAAAGGTGCTGACAATGACGCAGTTGATGGCGGCCTCTGCTTGGATTCTAATGACCGCGTTTATGTTGTTGGTTTGGAAACCAAAGTTGGCGCAGTTAGCGGTTATGCAAACTACTTCAAAGCTACTGGCGTAGATGCTGAGTATGGTGCTGAAGCTGATGGCAACAAAGAAGTATACAACGTAGGTGTAAGCTTTGACGTTGCTAAAGATTTGAACCTGGCATATGAATATATGTGGGGCGACAAAAAATACAATAAAGAAGTATCCAAAGATGGCTGGGTAGCTACTCTGGCATACAAAGGCGCTGACGAACCCGGTACTTGGGGTCTGCATGCAACCTACTTTGATCAACCGATCAATGCTATCCTGACTCCGACCACCGATGCTTCTACCTTCTTGACTGAGGGTGGTTACAAAGGTTACAATGTAGGTGCTGACTTTGCACTTGCTAAGAACATTACTCTGTCTGTAAACTACTATGACACCGAAGCTAAGATTGGCAACTCCGATGACCAATCCATCTTCACCGAGCTGTTCTTCAACTTCTAATTCCATATTGGAACACTATACAGGGTCGCTTTATGCGGCCCTGTTTTTGTATGCAGCTACTTGCATAACTGCAGATGATGTGCTAAAATACAAATAGAGAGACAACCGCCCACAAGGTGGTTGGCCTAAACTGGATAAAGAATATCCACCCGTCAACGGCCAAGTATTGGGGTGGCTTTCTTTTTTTGTTTAAAAGTAAGGAGTTATTGTTCATGAAAAAATTAGTACGCTATTTGATGATGTCCGTGCTGGCGCTGTGCCTGAGCATGGGCGCTATGCAGGCTGCAGAGGCCGCTACGGTAGCACTGCTGCCTTTGATTAATAATGTGCAGGGTGATGAGGTTGCAGGCCAGGTTTATTATAAGCAGGCTATCAATGCTATGAAGGCTCAGCCGGGCTTTGAGCTGGTTGAAAACGATAAGCTGACCGCTGCTATCGAAGCTGCAAAGGTTAATGGTGCTGTGCCGAGCCAGGCTGCGCTGGAGAAGATTGCCAAGGATGGCGGTGTGGATATCGTTATTGCCATGCAGCTGGATAAGCTGGGTAGCAAGCCTGTGCATCGCACTGGTGAGCGCATGATTAAGTTGGACATGACCGGCAAGGCTGTGGCTTATAACCGTCTGAACGGCGTGTTCTATGCGCATAATCTGCGTGGGGACAAGGTAATTGACGAGGCTCTCACTGCGCGCTGGGATTGGCCGCACGAGGAGTTTGGACGTACGGTTAGAGTCGAAGTTGGTCGTGCTTTGAAAGCGAAATAAGCACTGTAATAAGTGCTACCAGGAAAGCGTGATAAGCGCCATTATGCTTCACAAAACCTCCTAGACGTACTTCTAGTACGCCGCACCCAAGGGTACAGCGCGACCAGCATGTGGTCACGTCGCTACGCTTGTGACCACATGGGTCGTGGCTTGTCGTCGGTTTTGCTCGCCTTCTGGCACTTCTGACGCTTTCATAGAAGAGGTATATACTTAATATACTTATAAGAGACTACTCCGCAAGTAGTCTCTTTTTCTTTTGGCAATTTTGTGAAAATATTTTGCCTCATCTAGCAGGATTATGGAATAAGCGTCGAATATAGATATTAATGAGCAAATCTAATTCAAGGTTGTTTTGTATACCCTAATAAGGAGGGAATAATATGCTTTACAATTATTATCCTGGCTGCACGCTTTCTACGAAGGCAAAGCAGCTGGATGTGGCTGCTCGCCGTGCTGCCGAAGCGCTGGGCTTCCCGCTGGTGGAGCTGCCTGAATGGCAATGCTGTGGTGCCGTCTATCCCATGGCTCCTGACGCCATCGCAGAGCGTCTGAGCGCAGTGCGAGCGCTAGCAGCAGCGAAGGCTAACGGAGGCGTGCTGGTGACCTTGTGCAGTGCCTGCCATCACGTGCTGAAGCGCGTGAACCATGACATGGCGACGAATGAGGAGATTCGCGCGAAGGTCAATAACTACCTGCAGCTGGACGAGCCTTACCAGGGTGAGACCCAGGTGCTGCACTATCTGGAGGTGCTGCGGGACCATGTGGGCTATAACAAATTAGCCAAACAAATTAAAAATCCACTGAAAGGTCGTTTGATAGGGGCTTACTACGGTTGTATGCTGCTCAGACCGGGACAAGTAATGGCCATGGATAATCCTGAACGTCCAGCCATTCTCGAGGACTTCATCAAGGCGCTCGGCGCTACTCCTGTGGAGTACTCCATGCGCAATGAATGCTGTGCTGGCTATCTTGCTGTGACTAATAAAGCGCTGTGCCAGCGTATGGTGGGCGAGATTAAAAATAATGCGCAAAGCCATGGTGCTGCTGAGCTCATCACAGCCTGCCCGCTCTGTGCCTATAACCTCGTGGCCAATGCTACAGAAAATAAAATGCCCGTGTACTACTTCACTGAGCTTTTAGTAGAAGCCTTGGGCCTTGACGCACAGAGCGAAGGAGGTGCAGAGTAATGGAGCTAACTAGCAAGGAACTAGCAGAGCAAATCCTGCGCCTCTCCGGTACGGATGTGAAACGTTGCGTGCAATGCGGTCGCTGTACTGCTACCTGCCCCATGGGTGATAAAATGGACATTGTGCCCAGTCGCATGGTGTGGGAGCTCATTAATGAACGTGGCGAGGACATGCTGGCTGCGCAGGCTCCCTGGGTATGCCTCACCTGCATGGCCTGCGAGCAACGCTGCCCCCGCGGCGTGAGCCCCGCTCGGGTTATGGAAGCAGTCCGTCTGAGCGTTATCAGACAGCAAGGTGCGAATAAAATCGCTGCTGAGACCTTGGAGCATTATCCTGCAGATATGCCCCAACAGGCTCTCGTGGCAGCCTTTAGAAAATACAATAAATAGGAGGTATCCTCGTGCAAAAAATAGGTGTTTTTGTATGTTGGTGTGGCAGCAATATCGCCGGCACGGTGGATGTTGCCCAGGTTGTGGAGGCTGTGCGCCAGGTGCCTGAC
>JAXEPX010000042.1:0-2989 GCA_034117325.1 Phascolarctobacterium sp.
CACTTTCGGAGAAAGAAAAATCATCGTCACTCAAAAGATGGTCTTGCTGATACTTCTTTATACGCTCGGTGTACAGGGTATCGTGAAGTTGCCTCATAATTGACTTATCAAATGCAATTTGCTTTAATTTACTGCCAGCAGTAGTATTAGTCTCTGTTAATCGTTCAATGTCAGGACTAATAAAGATCCTTACTACTATCTCTCTAACGCCCAGCATTAACCGTGCAACTGTTTTGTGCTGTCCATCAAATATGTTAATTCTATTATTTTTTATAATAGCTAACGCTAAATGCAACTGAGGATTCGACTTGTAGAATTCTTTGATCAGTAAGCTAATAGAACTGTTAATACCTCTAGGGTTAATAGTCTCATCATGGTATAAGTACTCAATGGGGACTTTAATAAATACTGTTTTCTCGCCTGACAACTGGTCTGTAAATATCTCAGATTTCCTAATTTTCACATCACCCATGTCTTCAAATGAGTATTCGAGAACATCGCCATTTACCTTATATTTAAATTCGTATTTAGAGCCACCTTTAGCAAGTAGTACGTGCTTTAATGATGGCACTTCTTTATTGCTTTTTGCACTTTCTAAAATCTTATTAAGAACACACAGGGACCTTGCTAGATTTAAATCTGCATCCTGTTTAGACTTATTGCAGGACTCGTGTGTAATAGCAAAATTTACAACTTCATCTTTTCCACCATTAGCTAAAGGCTTGATGTGGTCGATATTGGTTGTATGTAATTGCGCATCTATGGTTTCGCCGCAAATAAAACATTTATGGCTTTGGATTTCTAGCAACTTCTCTCTTAATTTCTGGTCTTGTTCAGCAGTAAGGCTATCCAGATATTTTGAATGTCCCATAAGTGCCCTCCTAATTTATAAAAAAATTTCTCGTAGCTAGTTAAAGCAGTAAATCTTATACACCCGCTATAAACTAAAATGCTACTAACAATCACCATTGTTCCAGCATCTTGCGTTTAATATCATTCTTATCAAGTACAGTAGAACAGGATTCCCAATCAATAGCTTTTACATTTTCATGATATTTAAGAGCAAATGGATGCTTTTGAGGCATTTCATTGATTTTCTGCTTGGCATTTTCAATATCGCCCACAGCGATGTCCACCCAGACATCTTCTAAAACGTCCGGCAGCTGACCGAACATCTTATAAATACTCTCCATACGAGAAGACAACAGCTCGTGTACACGGTCCTCAACGGAACCCTTATACCGCAGGTTATATACATAGACAGTATCGAAAATCTGACCAATGCGTTGAATACGTCCCTTGCGCTGTTCAAGTCTAGTCGGGTTCCACGGTAAGTCGAAGTTAATAAGAGTGCCAAGTGTCTGCAGGTTTAACCCCTCGCTTGCAGCATCCGTGCCGACCAGAATTTTAAGCGAACGATTTTTAACCATCTTCTTCAGATTATCCCTTGTCTCGTTACGCCATTCGCCATGGTAGAAAATGCCCGACTTATTCCCGCCTGCGTAAACGCCTATTTCGGCATCCATATCCTGGGACAGATTTTGAGCAATCCATTCCACCGTATCGTAATACTGAGAAAAAATAATGCAGCCTGCATCCTTCCAGGGCACAGTCATGGAGCCATCCTCTAATCTAGCGCCATTCATAAGTATATTTAGAACTTTATTGTATTTAGGGTCTGCATCCTTGGAAATATTTATCCTACCAAGGAAATCCACAAAAATTTGCAGAATATCGCGCTCTTCTCTTGTTAATTCTTTAAGGTTATCAGATACAGGAGTGCTATCTTCGTCAAGATCATCTTCAAAGAGTTCTTCCTCAGCACTAGCCCACTCCTCTAGCATTTTTTTGCCAGTATTATAGCCCGCAATCATAGAGCTACCAATGCGGCGTAAAAGCAACGTTTTAAAGAGTCCTGCAGCTGAGCAACGCTCTTGAATAAGCTCGCAAAACTCTTCTGCTTTTTTGTAAGCAGCGCCTAGATACCCTTCTAGGATCAGTGAGTCTTTTTGGCCATCGCCCAAAAGCACTACTTCTACCTTGGGCAAGTAAGGTTGATTGGTTTCTGGATTGATGGTATTTTCCAGATAGGAACGTTCCCTGCGCACAATATGCCTAATATACGGATTCCAATTTTGAAGATATCCCCCATTATAGAGCCTTCTAATTCTATTCTGAACATTCGTAGGGAAATCACTCAGTAATTTAGAGCTATTAAATTCATCTTCAGGCATCCCCAAATAGGAACGTATCATTTTGATACTAATTTCATCCTGACTAGGAGCGCTATCCGTAACAGGTGGCAGAGGGTCTCTCATCCAGTGCCATGCCTCAGCCAGGTCCGCTACACTAGATTCACCAGTAATTAAATTTAATCCTTCAAGAATACTCGTGTTAGGCTGACGCCAACAGCTACCTCTATTTCCTAAGACGCTACTATTGGCCTGAGAGAGAATATTCAAGAGGTCAAAGGCCTCTATTTTATATAGTTGTACTGGTGTCGCCGTTGCGAGAAGCATGCTATGTGTACGAGGGGAAATTTGCATGAGAAATTTATAGAGGTTATTCATCTCTGGAGCTTTCGTTAGCTTTTGTTCAGAGAGATTCTTTCTTCTTGCTCGGTGTGCCTCATCGCAAATTACGCACTCATACGACAATGACAGCAATGCATTCTTTAGCGCTACACATGCATCACTGCCATTATTAATTATTCCCTGGGACACTATGCCGATTTTGCGAGGGCATCTATTAATCGGCAATGGATAGAGGATACCGTTTTCGTCAATCCACGCCTTGCCATTCCAAATTGCAGATGGTAGCCCCATCAGATCCCGTAGCTCACTTTGCCATTGCAATAACAATGTTTTCGGGACGATTACAAGGATAGGCTTGTTACCGTAGAGGGCCATGAGCTCTGCTGCCATAGCTAGCTGGACAGTTTTACCAAGGCCTACCTCATCAGCTAGAACATAGCGAGCTCCGTAGGGCT
>JAXEPX010000043.1:0-4056 GCA_034117325.1 Phascolarctobacterium sp.
TGGATGTGGCCAAGGAGGAATAAGCATGAATATTACACGCTTTTCCATCAAGCGCCCCATTGGTATCTGCATGATTTATGCGCTCATTTGCGTGCTAGGCTTGATCAGCTATTTTCGCATTGGTGTGGAGCTGCTGCCTGAGGTTGATTCCCAATACGTCAGTGTCATTGTCAGCTATCCTGGCGCCAGTACGGAATCGGTGGAGCAGCAGGTAACTAAGCCCATTGAGGAGGAGCTAAGCTCTATTTCCCACTTTAAGCAGGTGCGCTCTGCTACCCGTCCTGGTCGCAGTGAGATTTTCGTGGAGCTGGACCCGGATGCCGATGCTGATTTAGTTGCTATCGAGGCGACGAAAAAGGTCAGCCGCATTCGCAAGGATTTACCTGATGATATCTCTGAGCCCGTAGTTTTGAAGCGCTCCAGTGAGGAGTATCCCATTATCCAGCTGGCTGTGACGGGTAAGGGAGCACTGGATGATATTTTTAGTATTGCCGATGCTACCTTCAAGGAACGTTTGCAGCAGGCTAGCGGCGTTGCTGACGTGGCCGTAACTGGCGGTCGCGAGAAGGAAATCGCTATTGAAGTAGACAAGGAACGCCTTAATGCCTATGGCCTGACACTGCAGGAGATTATTAGCGCTGTCAAAAAAGAAAATGTTATTATTTCCTCAGGCTCCGTCTATACTCCCATGCTGGAAAAGACTGTGCGCATGGATGCTCAGATTAAGCAGCCTAAGGATTTAGAGCATGTTATTTTGAAATCTAGCAAGGGTAATGTGGAGCTGGGGCAGATTGCACACATTCAAGCTAAGGATAAGCGTGCTATTAGCTATAGTCGTGTGGATGGTACGGAAGCCGTGTCCCTAGAGGTGTACAAGGCCAGCGGTGCCAATATCGTGGACACTGCGAAAAATGTCATGACACAGCTGGAGAAGCTGCGTAAGGCTTATCCTGAATATGTATTTACTGTTGTCTATGATCAATCCCATTTCGTGAAGGAGTCCTTGAGCAATACGCTGCAAACCTTGATTGAGGGCTTAATCACGACTGGTTTAGTTTTATATTTATTCCTGCGTGGCTGGAAGTCCTCCTTAGCAGTTATGATTGCTATTCCGACTTCGCTGATTGCCACCTTTTTCCTGATGTACATCGCGGGCTTTACCTTCAATATGATGAGCCTGATGGGTATGGCCCTGTGTATTGGTATTCTAGTCGATGACTCCATCGTAGTTTTGGAGAATATTCATCGTTTTTTGGAAAATGGCTATGCTGCTGACGAGGCAGCGGAGCATGGACGTAATGAAATCGGTATGGCGGCCATTGCCATGACGCTGTGCGACGTGGTGGTTTTCTTGCCCATTGCTTTTATGCAGAGTACAACGGGCAAGTTTTTCCAACAGTTTGGCTTGACCATCGTCTTTGCTACACTCATGAGTCTGGTAGTTTCCTTTACGTTGACGCCCATGATGGCCTCCCGCTTTTATAAAAATGGTTTGGAGGAGCCTAAGGGGAAGCTGTGGAGCTGGCTGGATAATTTAGAGCAGCGCACCATTGAGCGCTATGAAAAGCTTTTATTGTGGTGCTTGAGTAAGCCGAAGCAGGTCTTTGGCGCTGTAGCGCTAGCCTTTGCGGTGGCAGTGGGACTGGTTCCCCTGGGTATCGTGGGCTCGGAGTACATGCCACGCACGGATGAAAGCGCAATTCAGGTTAATCTGGAGCTGCCTACGGGCTATAATGCGGACCAGACCAATGAAGCGCTGTTGATTTTCGAGGATTATTTAAAGAATGTGCCGGAAATTGAGCACTATATGACCAATGTCACCACTACCCAAAGCACGGGTAAGGTGACGCTAAGCCTTTATAAAACCAGTGAGCGTAGCAGGGATGTGTGGCAGATTGCCAATGAAATCCGTGCCTTCGCGCGCCAAAATCTGGGTAATGTGAAGATTCGTGTCAACGAGCTGCAGTCTTCGGTAACAGGTGTTTCCGGTGGTCGTCAGCTGGTGCGCTCCCCGGTGCAGGTAGAGCTTAAGGGCAACAGCATGGAGCAGCTTTTGGCCGACGGTGATAAGGTGGAGAAGCTTTTCCATGAGACAAGTGGCCTTAAGGATATCAAAAACTCCTATGTACAGGGTATGCCCGAGCTCAAGGTGCAGGTGGATCGGGAGAAGCTGCGCTATTATGGTGCCACAGTGGATAATATTGCTCAGAGCTTTGCGGCAGCTATCGGCGGCCGTGAGGCTGGTGTGCTAGCGAATGACGTGAATAATCGTGGTAATGACACTGATATTTATGTACGTTTTGCTGGCAGTGATGGCTATCGCCTGGAGGATGTGCGCAGCTTGCCCGTGCGTACCAGCAAGGGCAGCGTTTTTCTAGGCGATGTGGCGCAGGTGAGTGAGGGTGTAGGCCCGATTACCATTCGCCGCGTGAACAAGGAGCGTATTATCGTTATCCAAGCCAATCTGACGGATAGACCTCTGAATGAGGTGCTGCGAGAGCTGGATAGTAAGCTGAAGCAATTGGATTTGAAGTGCAGCTATGATTTTGCCGGCCAGGCCACGAGTATGAATGATTCCTTTAAGGAAATGGCCATGGCGCTGGGCTTGAGCCTGCTTTTGATTTATCTTCTGTTAGCAGTGCTCTATGAGTCCGTCTTTACACCTTTGATTCGTATGTTCTCCTTGCCTTTGGGTATTATCGGTGCAATACTGTGCCTGCTTTTCACCGGAAATACAATTAATCTGTATTCTCTAATCGGTATTCTGGTTATGGATGGCCTTGTAGCGAAGAATGGTACTCTGCTCTTGGACTATACCTTGACGCTTATGCATGCAGGTAAGGATGCCCGCAGTGCCATAATTGAAGCGGGTAAGGTGCGCTTGAAGCCTATTTTTATGACAGCACTGACCATGGTTGTGGGTATGCTGCCTACGGCTTTAGCACTGGGCGAGGGCGCGGAGACTCGTGTCAGCATGGCCTGGGTTATCATCGGCGGTATGATTACCTCCACGGTATTTACGCTGTTAATTATTCCTATTCTCTTCCTGTGGATATATAAGCGCTATCCTGATAAGGTTTAGCTTGATATTTATATTATCCCGAAAGTGTTTCGTGTTTTTTCTTGAAGAATAAAAGATATAAAGAAAAATTATTGAAAGAAATAGAAGTATTATTAGGAATACGTATTGTCAAAAATGTGAACTTGTAGTATACTTAGAGCTGTAATTGAATTAAATTATCAATAGGTATTATAAATTTAAAAGAGAAGCAGGTGCAATTCCTGCACGATCCCGTCGCTGTAATTGGGAGCGACTCTGCATAATGTCACTGGCGCAAGCTGGGAAGGCGCAGAGAAGCGATGAACATAAGTCAGAAGACCTGCCTATTTGATTTTGCTACTACTGCTGCGCGCGACAGTTGGGAGTGTATTGGGAGTATAGGAGGTTTGCAATTTAATTGCAGGCTTACTTTTCGAAACCAATGAGGCCTTCTGCTACAGCATGTGACAGAAGGCTTTTGTTTTTGCCATTCTACACACGTTTTGCATTTCCCGCCTTGTTACATGAACTACCTCCATATGTTCAGAAATCTTTTTTGGGCGAAAGCAACGCTTTCACTTCGCAAGCAGCAGTTAGATTATAGATTGTTCTGCTTAGCTTGTGGCCATGAAAGATTGGGCAAGCATGAGTACTACAATAAATATTTTGTTTGTACAGGAAAGAGAGTGTGTTTTATGGACAAAAAATTCACTAAAAGCATCCTGATGACAGCGCTGATTACTGGCTCTGTAATCTGGGGAGGCACAACGGTATTTGCTGAAGAGAATGTAGGCGAGTTTACACTTGATCCAATGGTTGTAACTGCACAAAGAATGGAAACTAGGGATCTGGATACCCCTGCTTCTGTTAGTGTTATTACTGCTAAAGATATTGAGAAAACTGGTGCTACTACTGTGATGGAGGCGATGAGAAGGGTTTCTGGTGTTACTGATTATTCCTATGGCCCTGGTGGTGATGACTTAGGCAGTAGCTATAGCCGTGTTTTCCTGCGTGGC
>JAXEPX010000044.1:0-3754 GCA_034117325.1 Phascolarctobacterium sp.
AAGCAACAAATAAAAATTAAATCAAACAAGCTCCCTGTCTACTACAAGACGGGGAGCTTTTGTATGCTTTAGGCCTCACTACTAAACTCATTTACAAAAACGGCTGATTTTGTAAATGAAAAAAATCTCATTTCCAAAATACGGGGTTTTTGTAAATGAAGATTGTGTTTTTAAGATGGTAAAAATCTGTACCTTGTTTTCGTTATTTTCTGACTTTTCTCTTGATTCTATCTAATTATAGTGCTATAATATTCTTACCATCATGATAGTAGCCTCTGTTACGTAACACCTTTATCGTAGTGAACTATATGAAAATTATAGCTCCTACCTCTGTAAAATTTTCTCTAAATATGTTATTATGGATTTACTAAAAGCAAAGGCGAATTATGATTTACTCACAGCCATTATGGTGAACCTAGGTGCAGAAGCAAATCAAGCTGCCAAAAGCTTATTAAAGCTCCTAACTTTACTTTTAAAGTCTAATATGACCCTTTCTCAAAAGGAAGCAATCATTGCAACAGAATATGATATTAAAATGAAAAATGATATTCGAAACGAGGTGGAAAACATGTGTAATTTAAGCCTAGGCGTATATGAAGAAGGTATGGAGAAAGGTATGGAAAAGGGCTTGGAAAGGGGAGAAACTCGTTTTGCTAATTTAATGAAAAAGCTCTTTGACTCTGGCAGGATGGACGACGCTATGCGCGTTGTTCAGGACGAGCAATACCGTGCCCAACTCATGAAGGAATTTGCCATTCAATAGCTCCTCTAAAAGTAACAACACAACTACACATTAAACAAGCTCCCTGCCTACATCTACACAGGGAGCTTTTTGTGTGCTTTCCTCCTCATAGACCTCGGTGTCCTTAGTGCTTTTACCGTTTTTCCGATTTGTACTCCAATACCAAAAGACAACCTAGAACTAGCCAAAAGGTTTTCATAACAGCGGAGTTACCAAAATTATATTCTGTCAAGCCCTGCAAAATCAGCGCTAGGGTGGACATGGATATCATGAGTGCATAGGGACTACGCGTTTTCCAAAATCGCAGCAAAGGCTTCATAATAAAATAAACAATCATGCTCACAAAGCCAAAAAATCCCACAAGACCATTTTCTGCCAGCATTTGCAAGAAATTATTATGTGCGTGTCCTAAATTTGGTTCCTTCGCCTTGGGCGAGATATATTTTTGCTGATAATTATCTTTATATTGTCCCAAGCCCACGCCTAACACTGGATGGTCCTGGAACATTTTATACGCACTTTGCCAAATCAAAAGACGCTCCGTATTAGACTGGTAACGAGTGCTCGTAATCGTGTTAACTCTGCGCATAAAACGGCGGTTATTGGTCAAGCCCATAACAGAACCAAAGAGCAAAATAAAGCACAAAATAGCAGCTAGCTTTTTCTGGGACATATAATAAAAAAGAATCAACCCCATGACAAAGGCTAATGCCAGCCAAGCGCCACGAGTCCCATTAAACACAGCGGCAGCGCAGCCTGCAAAGAAAAGAATACCCGTGACCCAGGTGTGTTTGCCGAGTATCTTGCCATCTAAGAAGCAAATCATAAATATAGGCACATAGATGCATAAATAGCCGGCAAAGGTCATGGGATGCCCAAAGAAGCCCGCTGCTCGATGATCACCACTCAAGCCTTGGTAAATCAGGCAAGCGATGCCAATAGCTATGCCTACCATGGAAATACTTAGCAGCCTTTTAGCCTGATATGCTTCCTTGATACTAAAAACGATTATCAGCAGGGGCATCATGCGCCAAATACGCATATCCGCCCAAACCTTCAGTCCCGTCTTGATATCGCCGCTAGCTAACGCTGATGCTAATAGCGATAGCAAAAAGATGCCAATCACGACAAAATAACCCTTCAAATCCTGCGGCAAGGACGGCTTATTTTTGAATATATATATTAGAAAAAATAATGTGGCCAAGCCCAGTGTCACGTTGCCCAAAGCTATGGACACAAATGACAGCAGAGCAAAGGCACAAATAGGCCATTGATAATACTTCTGCAATTTCATCTCTCCTATAAATACTTTTTTCTATAACAAAAACACAGCTTTAACAACCAAACCTTAATTTTGATTCATTTTGTTGTTAAACTCCTAAGTTGACATTCCTTGTACATTGATATACAATTTATTAATGATTCAAATAAATTTTCAGCAAAGGACTGACCTACATGATAGCCACTGAATACGTGTTTTGTGCATTGCTGCTTTATGTTATTTCTTATGCATATTATCTTGTTATTTCCCATGGTCTAGGCAATAAGGCAACCTATCTCCAGCTACGGCGCTATATTCCCTGTGCTCTTTTAGCAGTTCTACCTGCTACCCTTACACATTTGCCTTTAACTGATCCCCTTTTTGTTATCCCGAGCATCATCTGGTTACTTTGGATTTTTACTTATCCTACGCTTTATTATATTAGTAACCACAAGGTTTCCTCTGATTTTGAGTTTCATTTCGAGGCCGTTTTTGGTCTTTATATGATTGCCTGGTTCAGCGGAATTGGTCTTCTCGCAAAGCACTTTAGCTTCTTAGGCATTCCGGCAGCTATTTTTATTACGCTTGGTGAATTTTTACTATTAGCAATTCCTGCTGCGCAACTAGTTTATTATGCGCTGTACAGAGCCTGCATTAACGAAAATGGTATGCAGATGCTCCAAGAGACACATTATAATGAGATTATTGAATTTATCAAATCCATGCCCTGGTATATAAATCTAGGCTGCTTTGGGGGTACTCTCGCTTCTTTCGTAGCTATTGCCTATGCCAATTATACCACACTGTTCATTCCTGTGACTATGGATTTGTTATCCTTAGGAATTATTTTAGCTCTAGTTATCTTTTTGAGCATCTATATTTGGAAGAAGAAGCATGGTGTATTTATACGTACTGCTATTGTAGAATTTTATCTGGATATGCAGGAGTATCGTGAGAAAAATAAGCATTATTTAGATAATCTGGCAGAACGTTATGCTGCTCTTGAGGTCAAGCCTCTAGCTACGCCCTTTGCCAAGCCTTCAACTATTTTGCTCGTAATCGGCGAATCTGAGTCCCGCGATTATATGCAGGCCTTTGCTCCAGCCTATAAGTATGCTACCACTCCCTGGTTAAGCTCACAAAAGGAAAATGATAATTTCATTCTTTTCCCCCATGCCTATTCTATTATAGGTAATACGGTCCTAGCTGTTTCCAATGCACTGACGGAAATGAATCAATATAACAATAAAGAATTTGCGTCTAGCTGTTCCATTATTGATATCGCACACAAACTGGACTATAAGGTACATTGGTATAGCAATCAGGGACACCTTGGCTGCGCTGATACGCCTATTACGATTATGGCAGATACAGCGGATGTTGCCAAGTGGACGAAACAGGAGCTGAACGAGGTTCAATATGACGAGTCCCTCCTGCAATATTTAGATGAAGTCGACCCTGCGAAGAACAATTTCCTCGTTGTCCATCTTAAGGGTAGTCATTTTAATTTCCTGAATCGTTATCCAGAAGCCTTCACGAAGTTTGGTACACCTGGCAAATATGATTTGGAGCCCAATTATGCTAATACTGTTGCTTATACGGATTATGTGCTTGGGCAGATTTTTAATTACTGCCGCGAAAAGCTTAATCTACAGGCCATGGTATATTTCTCTGACCATGGTACACTGCCTGATAGACGCCGCTCTCCTAATTACGAAGGTATTGGTAGCTTACGTATTCCTCTATTTACA
>JAXEPX010000045.1:0-50804 GCA_034117325.1 Phascolarctobacterium sp.
ACGATACCGAAACCCTGTGGTCTGAGGTTATCTTCACTTTCTAATTTAGCGATTAGAGCAATTAAAGGGGCGACTGCGGTCGTCCCTTTTTTAACAAATAGGAGGTAAGAAATGCAGAAATTATTGCGCTTACTATTGATGACTCTGGTAGTACTGGGCTGCAGCCTGCCCGTATTCGGTAAGGTGGAGGCTGCGAAAATCGCGGTTATGCCCGTGGTGACTAATGAAGAGGGCGATGCAGCTACTCTTTCTCGCAAGGCTTGGAATGAACAATGCATGGCCATGTTCAAATTCCCTGAATTTGAAATCGTGGACGACACCGATTTGGAGGTCGCTTTAAAGGAGATACACTTTGTTCCTGATGCTAAGCAGGCTCCTACGGAAGCACTGCTGCGTCAGGTAATGGCAAAAACTAAGGCTGATATGGCAATTATGCTGGTAATGAGCAATTTGTCCTTGGAGCCTGAAGTGCCGCCCACTAGAGGTAATTATTATATCCTGACCCAAAAGGGCGAGCTGATGCTGGTGAACAACATTAGCGGCACTGTAAAAACAGAGAAGGTGCGTGAAGAGGATCAGTACGATTATGCTGTAACCGTTCGTGGTGACTTCGTGCATGAGCAATTCCGCAACACCATTACCCGTGAGCTGAAAAAGATTATGAAAGCAAAATAAAGGAAGCGTTTCGTAGACTTAATTTAGCTTTTCATTTTCACTCTTTTTCCATAAACACCCACATAGCAAAAGCCCCCGCATACGCGTAGTAAGTACGTGTTGCGGGGGCTTTTGTATTCTTTTTTTACGCTAGCCCTTTGCGTGTGCCGCCGTCCCAATCGGCGAGGTCCTTTACGACCTCGCTGGCGATAATGAGCCCTGCCACGGAGGGAGTAAAGGCCGTACTCCCGGGGAGAGCGCGACGCTGGGGCGCTTCACTCTTGACCTCGTTAGTAAGCTCTTCGCGAGGCGTGAGTGGCAGCTCGGTGGAATAGACGACCTTGAGCTTCTTCACGCCACGCTTTTTCAACTCCTGACGCATCACGCGGGCGAGAGGGTCCACACTAGTCTTGTAAATATCGGCCACCTGAAACTTCGTCGGGTCCATTTTATTGCCCGCACCCATGCTGCTTATGATGGGCACGCCTGCAGCCTTAGCCGCCATAATAATCGCGATTTTCGCAGCTACAGTATCCACGGCGTCTACGACATAGTCATATTGACTAAAGTCAAATTCCTGCGCATTCTCGGGTAGAAAGAAGCATTGGTGTACGTGTACTACAGCCTCGGGGTTAATGTTGGCGATACGCTCCGCCATGACCTCCACCTTGGGCCTGCCAATTGTCGCATGAGTCGCGATAATTTGGCGATTCAGATTCGTCAGTGCGACGGTATCATTATCAATCAGGTCAAAGCAGCCCACACCACTGCGAGCGAGCGCCTCCACTGTATAGCCGCCCACGCCGCCGATACCGAACACAGCAACACGACTTTTGTTAAGCTTAGTAATAGCATCCGTACCGATTAAAAGCGCGGTGCGGGAAAATTGATCGAGCATAAGGATTCTCCTTTGATAATAGCTAAAATTTTTAAAATCTCTAAGTAAAATTACCAGCTGAGCCAGTCTGGAGGAAGGTCAAACTATTTAGGCTATGTTAGTTAGCTTCAAGATGCTTCAATTAGTTTCTTCCTGCATCACGAGAATGACCTGCCCCGCCTCCACCTGCGCGTTATTGCTGGCTTTAACCTCCGTAATCACGCCCGTGCAGGGACTAAGCGCTTCACCCTCCTGCTGCTTTGCGAGAGCCTTAGCTAGGTCCAGCTTCAACAGGTCTACGCCCTTTTGCTGGGCCTCGATATCTGCAGGGCTTGCAGGACGTGAGCTGACCACAAGTTGGGTGGCGCTCTGCAGCTCGCGGGTAGCCTGGGCGAGCTCGTTTTGCGCATTTTGAGCCTGCTGGCGCGAAATGGCACCCTGCGCGTAAAGTGCATTAAGCTTAGCAGCCTTCTGTTGAGCGGCCGTAACCTTCGCTTGCGCGGCCGAGAGGTCACCTGCGGGAGCAGCGTTCAGCGTACCCTGCTGAAGTCGCTTCAGCTCGGCTTCGGCCTTAGCTAAGCGTGTTTGCAGGTCCTTTACCTGGGCATCAAGTTGGGCGTCACTAATGGCAAAAAGCGGCTGTCCTTTGCTCACGCGCTCCCCTTTTTCGGAGATGAGGCCGATGAGCTTACCTGTGGCAGGAGCTGTTATAGTATAGCTGCCCTTGGCTGGGGCGTCAGTAGCATTTGCCTTGCTCTGAGCAATGCTTTGCTGCGCACAGCCTGTTACAAGCAGCGCTAAGCCGAGTAGCAAAAGTAAGCTTGCTCTTAAAAATGGCGGCGCCACTGAGGACTGTGAGGACTGGGGGCCTGTTTTTTGGTAAAAAAGTCGCTTTATTTTAGAAAACATAGTATACCTCTTAACTTGGACGTTTTTGCAAGCAGGCTTAGCCTGAAGTGAAGTCGCTTACAAAACCTTAATTATATTATAGCATTTTACTACCTAGATATGGCAAGAGTTTGACATTTTTATAAAAAATATCAAAAGAGTGTACTATTGGCATGGATAAGCTTCGCTAAAGTCCTTTAGAAGGCAGCTTTATTTTACACTCTTAGACACGCTTTACAAAGCTTTGTAAAAAAAGTAACAGAAAGTTTTCAAAATGACGTTACAAATTGTAAAAAATAAGGTATAATAGTAGTGAAAGTGTTGTATTGTTAACATTAACGCATAATGAGAGCTAATGGAACACCTTTCTGTGATGGAGCTCTGCTCGCGACGGACTACATCACTAAGGATACTGGCGCTATGTATTTGTTTTGTTTTTGTTTTATTTTGTTTAAAGTGAGGTTAATTACTAATGTTTTTTGATTCCTATGATACACCAGTATTTCGTCCTCCTAGTGAGGCACGTAGCTTTATTTTGAGAGTAACCAGGGGCTGCGCCCATAATAAATGCACCTACTGCAATATGTATAGAGGCGTACCCTTTCAAATATTAAAGGACGAGGAGATTTCTCGTCAGATAGCCTTAGCTGCCTACTATGGCAAGGATAAGGTGCGTCGTGTTTTTCTGGCTGATGGTGATGCTCTGGTGCTGCCCACCGCGAAGCTACTGAAGATATTGCAGGCATTGCGGGAGCAATTCCCCAAGCTGCAGCGTGTGGCTAGCTATGCTGCGCCCAAGGACATCCTGCGTAAGAGCGAGGACGAGCTGCGCCAGCTGAAGGAGGCAGGCCTGCAGCTACTGTACTATGGCATGGAGACGGGTGATGACATTACCCTGAAGGCTGTGAATAAGGGCGTAAATGCCGAGGAGGCTATTGAAGCTGGTCGGCGCGTAACGGCGAGCGGTATGAAGCTGTCTCTGATGGTGATTCTGGGCCTTGCAGGCGTGGAGGGCAGTGCACGTCATGCACTGGCGACGGCGCAGGCGATTAATATCATTCAGCCGACGCATCTAAGTGCGCTGTGCTTGATGCTGTATCGTGGTAGCGAGCTTTTAGACCAGTTCGAGGCGGGTGAGTTCAATCCGCTTTCACCGGCGGGCCTGATGCAGGAGCTGAAGCTGATGCTTGAGCATATCGAGCTGCCGCCTGATAAGCATTGTCTTTTCCGTAGTAACCATGTGTCCAACTATGTGCAATTGGCCGCAACATTGCCAAAGGAAAAGCCGCAGCTTTTAAAGCAGGTTGACGTGAGCATTCAGGCGCTGAGCAAGCTGAAAACCTGGGATGTTTATAATAATACGGAATATTAATGAGCGCTAAGCTCGTTGTATATAAGCTAGAGATGAATTATGTGAATAGGGCTGTCACCTGCGGGTGATAGAGTTTTTGAATATAAGCAGCTGCCACTTGAAAAGTGTGGCGGGGGGAGGAAGTAGTTCATGATTCGTGAAAGACGTAATAAAGAAAAGCTAGCTTCTTATTATAAGAAGTTTATGGAGGAGGGCATTGTGGACCCCAATGTGCATCCCTGGGTAGCCGAAAGCTGGATGCGCTGCCGTGCCATTAATTTGCCCCATGAGACCATGCCGAAAATCAATAAGCTGAGCCGTGATGAGATTGCCGAGCACCAAAAGACCCATGAGTTCATTGTTAAATATGTGGACGGCCTCTATGAGCAAAGCAAGCAGCATTTTAATATTCATAATTTGAGTATGCTGCTGATTGACGAAAATGGCTACGTTATCAAGAATTATGCTATGCCCTTTTTCCAACGCATTATCGAGGATATTCAAGGCATGCGCGTTCTGGAGGAGGATGTGGGTACCTCCAGCATCAGCATTGCGCGCGAGCATAATGTGCCCTTCCTGATGTTCGGACCGGAAATGTGGATTAAGGATAGTCATAGCGGTGACGCCTGCAGTGCGCCTATTTGCATCAATGGCAAAATTCGCTATATTATTTCCTTCTTCTCCCTGGATCAGAATGATTTGCCCTATGATTTACTCCTGAGCCTGCTTTTGACCATGAAATATTCCATCGAGCAGCATATGGCCATGCTGGAAACCTGGACCATTAACCAAATCATGATGGACCAGCTGCCTGTAACCGTGTACTGGCTGGGTAAGGATGGCAAGGTGAAATATAGCAATGAAAATGGCCGCAAGCGTCTTGATGGACACGAGATGCTGCAGGATGTTTTCCTGAACTATGAGCATATTCCTATTAAAAAGGCGTTGAAGGGTGTGCCCACTCAGCGTCGTGAGATTACCTGGATTACCCAGGATAGAACCTACGAGGATATTACCACTGTTATGCCTATTAAGGTGGGCAGTGAGGTGGAGAGTGCGCTGGTACTGTCCATGTCCATCGAGGATTTGAAGACCACTATTGCGCATGCAACTGGCTATAGCAGCCGCTACAGCCTCTACAGTATGGTGGGCGAGACCAGTGAATTCCTGGCACTGCAGCACAAGGCCGGACGTGTAGCGCGTACGGATCACAATATTTTACTGCAGGGCGAGCCCGGTACCGGCAAGCAGCGCCTGGCTCATGGTATTCATCAGGCAAGTCCGCGTGCTGCCGCACCGCTTATCGCTGTGAAATGTCGCAACGCTTCCCTCGAGGAGCTGGAAAATGAGTTTTTCGGTGCCAATGAGGGTGAGCAGCAGTCCGCTGGCAAGCTGGTGCTGGCAATCGGCGGTACGCTGTTCCTGGACGAGGTTGAAAAGCTGCCTCTGGAGATGGGCGACGAGCTGGCCGAGGCACTGCAGCATGGTTTGCCGCCTGTGAAAAAGGGTGGCAAGCCGCGTACCTATGATGTGCGTGTGATTGCAGCCTGCGACTCTAATCTGAAGCGCTTGGCTGATAAGGGGCTCTTCAGCCGCAAGCTGTATGAGCTGCTTTTAGATACTACGATGCGTGTACCGCCCCTGCGCGAGCGCGTGAAGGATATCGAGGTCATTGCCGGCCATATTCTCGTGGAGATGAGTGCGCAGCACAATCTGCCGCAGAAGCGCCTTTCCCCTGAAGCTGTTTCCCTGCTGTTAAATTGCAGCTGGCCGGGTAATATCAAGCAGCTGCAGGGCGTTATCGAACAGGCCTTCTTCCACACTCCCGGTAGCATTATCGAAGCAGAGAATATTAAGCTGCCCGGTGATAAGACCATGGAGCGCTCCTGGAAATATGATAAGGAAGCCTTCATTGCAGCTTGGAAATCTGCAGGTGGCAATATCTCCAAGCTGGCCGCAATGCTGGATGTAAGCCGTGTAACCCTGTATCGCTATCTGAAGAAATATGGTCTCGGACCGAAAAATCAATAAAAAGCTTTGCAAAACAAATAATATTTTTAACAAAGAAATCTTTAACCGCGGGCTAAGAAACTCCCGCGGTTATGTTATTTTCCTGCATGATTTATAGTTTTTATAGATATAATTATCCAACAGGACTATCTGTAGAAGCAGAAGTAATTTAAGCTTTGAGAAAAAACTTTTGACTAAATTAGAAGAAAGTATTATAATAAAACTGTCGTCTTATGTGAAGAATTGCCTAAAAACAGGCGTTAAAGTGTGCGAAACAGTGTTTTTAACGATTAAGGAGTGTCGTAATGCAGGAGAAGTTCGCTGAACGTATTAAATTAATTATACAATTGTTTATGACGAAGGTGCAGCAAATTAAAGCGCTGCTTACTATAAAATGGGATTTGTTTTGCCAGCAATTTATGCTTACGCTGCATACTGTGCTGACCATTGCCAAGCTGCAGCTGGCTATGGCAAGAGTTCGCCTGGAGCGACGCTCTCGTGCTGCCTATGAGTTGGCAGAGGAGCGTGCTCAGGACATATATGCTAAAGCACGTGCAAAATTTATGGAGCTGTATGGGGCAGTGCGAGAGCAGCTTCAGAGCTACATTGCACGCGTGGATGCGTATGCTAAGGACTTGTCCGAGCGCATGCAGGCGCGCTATGAGATGTATCGCAGAATGTGGCGGACGAATCAACATTTTACCTTCTGGCTTATTCCTGCAGATGGCTCCCATATTGCGAAGACCCATGTAAAAAAGACACATTTAAAATATGCAGTTAGTGGTGTAGCTGCCTTTTTGGTAGTAATTAGCGTGACTATTGGTGTGTTGGCGCATTTTGCAATTCAAAACGAAACGCAGAAGCGTGAGATCGCAGAGTACAAGGCTACGAAGCAGGCACAGGAGCAGACCATTGCTGAGCTGCAGAAGATGGCGGAAAAGAACCAGAAGCAGCTGGCTTATCTCTCTAAGCTGGAGGATAAGGTGCGCAAGGAAATGGCGAAAACCGGCGCTGAGCTGCCTCCGAAGAGCAATCCTACCGATTATGCCGGCAAGGGTGGTCCTAGCCTAGGCGATAGCTCCCCCATGGGCTATATGCTGGAGCAGGAGAAAAATATTCACAATGAGGCCAAGGCTAAGAGTGCCGATTTGGAGAATTTACTTAATGCTATTGAAAATGAAAATTATCGCAAGGATGTAACCCCCAGCCAATGGCCCACTGATGGTGGCGAAATTACCTCCTATTTTGGTGGACGCTCCAATCCCTTTGGCGGCTATGGTCGTGATTGGCATCCCGGTATCGATATTGCCAATTACTATGGAGCGCCCGTATATGCGGCGGCTAGTGGCTATGTGCAGCAGTCAGGCTGGTATGGTGGCTATGGTCGCTATATCCGCATTAGTCATGACTTTGGCGTGCAAACGGCCTATGCACATATGAGCAGCATTTCCGTAAGTGCGGGTAGCTATGTAAGAAAGGGTCAGGTTATTGGCTATGTAGGCTCTAGCGGCTACAGCACTGGTCCGCACTTGCATTTTGAGGTTATTAAAAACGGCGAGAAAATGAATCCGTTAAAGTATATTTAAAATATAAAAATACTGTCAGAGTAAGCTAGCTCTGGCAGTATTTTTTTTTATAGCTAGCAGGAATAGTTAGACTTATTGTAGAATTAGTATACTATTTATAGCTCTATTTCACTCTTAAACGCAGAAAATTTCGGTAAAATATTTACGGTTATTCTAGCAGATGTTAAAATAGAGGTAATGTAAGCGGAGAAAGGTGTGGTAGTATATGCTAACTTTAGAGTTGCTGCAAAAAATGCTTTTGGCGGCAGCCGTAGCCCTGAAAGACAACGTGATTCCCTTGTGCGAGCTGGATAGCGTTGCTGGTGATGGTGACCATGGTCTGACCATCGGGCGTATGGCGGACGCGATGAAAGCTAAGCTGGAGGCTAATGACAGCGCCGATATGAAGGAGCTGCTTGATGATCTCTCCATGGCTTTCATGGGCGTGAACGGCGGTAGTGCAGGTCCGCTCTGGGGTACTGTGTTCGGTGGTTTTGCTGAAGGCATTGATGACGGAGTAAGCGAGCTGGATGCTGCAGGTATTCACAAGATGCTGGAGCAGGCTAAGGAGGACTTTATGGATATCTCCAAGGCTAAGCAGGGCGACAAGACTATGGTGGATGCGCTCTATCCTGCACTGGACGCAGGTATTGCTTGCGAGGGCGATGTAAAGGCTATTTTTAGTGCTATGGCTGAGGCTGCAGTGCAGGGTGCAGAGGCTACGAAGGATATGGTTGCTCGCTTTGGCAGAGCGAAAAATGTGGGCGAGCGTAGTTTGGGTGCTAAGGATCCGGGCGCAGTGTCTATGTCTATTTTGTTCGTTGAAATGGCAAAGGTCTGCCAATAAAGCGCCATCTGCTTCACAATGGCTCCTAGGAGTACTAATCTGTACGCCGTCGTCGCCATTGCTCGCATCTAGCACTTTCTTGACAGCCCTAAATTAATATGACCTAAATTAATATATAATATAACGGAGGCGTAATCATGAAAAAATTTATCAACAATCCCGAAAACTTAACCAGCGAATTATTGGAAGGTCTCGTACTCTCCAATCCTGACATCATCACTTGTGAGCAGGGCAATCTGATCGTGAACAAAAAGTTGGCAGAGGCTGACCGTGTAACCATCGTTACCCTGGGCGGCACCGGCCATGAGCCCGCAATCAGCGGCTTTGTTGGCGAAGGCATGATCGATATTTCTGTAGCTGGCAATATTTTCGCAGCTCCTGGTCCCCAAGCCTGCGTAGAAGCTATTAAAATGGCTGATAAAGGCCACGGCGTACTCTTTGTAGTTCTGAACCATGCTGGCGATATGCTGACCGGTAACCTGACCATGAAACAAATCAAAAAGCTTGGTATCCCTGTAATCAAGGTTGTAACTCAAGAGGATATTGCTAACGCTCCGCGTGAGAACGCTGATGACCGTCGTGGTCTGGTTGGCTGCGTACCTCTGTACAAAATTGCTGGTGCAGCTGCTGCTCAAGGCAAATCTTTGGAAGAGGTTGCTGCTATTGCGCAAAAATTTGCTGATAACATGGCAACTATCGCTGTAGCTACTAAGGGTGCTACTCATCCGGCAACTGGCATGGAAATTGCTCACATTGAAGATGGCGTAATGGAAGTAGGCATGGGCCAACATGGTGAAGGTGGCGGCGGTAGCCAACCGATGAAATCTGCTGACGAGACTGCAGCAATCATGATGGAAGCTCTGTTGAAGGATCTGAACGTTCAAGCTGGCGAGAAGCTGATGGTTGTTATCAACGGCAGCGGCTCCACTACCTTGATGGAACAGCTGATTATTTATCGCGCTTGCGTAAAACTGCTGGCTGAGAAGGGCATTGAGGTTGTAGCTCGCATGGTTGGCGAAATTCTGACTGTACAAGAGACCGCTGGCTTCCAGATGTTTATTGCCCGCATGGACGACGAATTGCTCGGCTATTGGAATGCTCCTTGCCGCACCCCGTATTATAAAAACTAAGGTTTGGAGGTATTAAATCCTAATGGCAGATAAAGATGGCAACATTATAGCTAAAGACTACGGTATCGGCATTAAGCCGCCCCTGCAAACCTTTCCGGTAAAGGGTCACCAAAGCGCAGGCTGGGGCATGCAAAGCCGTTTAGCACAGATTTTTGGGGACGATGGCCGCACCATTATGCTGGCCTTCGACCATGGTTATATTATGGGCTCTACTGCAGGTCTGGAGCGTTTGGACCTGACTATTCCTCCGCTGATGCAGTATGCGGATTGCCTGATGGCAACCCGGGGCGCTCTGCGCACCTGCATCCCGGGCAATCATCACCAGGCTATCGCCCTGCGCTGCACTGCTGATACCAGCGTGCTGAAGGACGATATGAGCTTTGGCTCCGCAGGCGTGGATATCGAAGATGCTATTCGCATGAATGCTTCCTGCATGGCAGTGCAATGCTTCGTAGGTGCTGAAGGCGAGCTTGATTCCCTGCGCACGCTGTCCTATTATGTCAATAATGGTGAAAAATATGGCATTCCTGTGCTGGGCGTTGTCGCTGTAGGTAAGGAAATGGAGCGCACTACGCGTTACTTCTCCCTCGCAACCCGTCTCCTTGCTGAGCAGGGTGCACATATTATCAAGACGTACTATTGCGATAATTTCGAGCAAATTACTGCAGCATGCCCCGTGCCCATCGTTATTGCCGGTGGCAAGAAGATTCCGGAGGCTGAGGCTTTGGAGATGGCTTATCGCGCTGTCAGCGAGGGTGCTGCTGGTGTGGATATGGGGCGCAATGTACTGCAGGCTGAGTGCCCGAAGGCTATGCTGCGCGCAATCCGCATGGTTGTGCATGAAAATGCGAAACCGGAAGAAGCGTTTAAGGCTTATGAACTGATGAAGAAGGATGTGAAATAGATGAAAGAATTCATGCACGTTGGTGTTCCTACTGATATCGCTCGCGAAGGCGAAATGTATGCTGAAGGTATTAAAACCTATATTATTCCTCCTGAAACCAATGAGTTTCATATCGAGTACCTGCGCTTTGAAAAGGATACTCCGTTGCCGCAGGAGCTGCAAACTCTGGTACATGTAGCATACAAGGTGGATGATCTTGACAAACAGCTGGCTGAGAACAAGGTTATCGTGGAGCCCTGGATGGCGGATGAGCATACCCGTATCGCTTTCATTATGAAGGATGGTATTCTCTTTGAGCTGATGGAAGAGGTTAAATAAGCTCTTTACAAGCAAAGGAAAATAGTATACAATAAATACATCTACAGTATATACGACAAAAATCGTAGTATGGAAGGATGGTAAAAATGATTTCTTTAAAAAGCTCTAAAATTAAAGCATTGGCTGCTGGCTTAATGCTGACTCTGGCCCTGGGTGTGATGGGCTGCGGTGGCGACAAGAAGGAAGCACCGAAAAAGGCTGAAAAGGTTAACGTAGGTATCGTGCAATTAGTTGAGCATGCTGCTCTGGATGCTGCTAACAAGGGCTTCGTAGAGGGCCTCGCTTCTAAAGGCTATAAGGAAGGCCAAAACGTAACCTATGACCGCCAAAATGCACAGGCAGATCAATCCAACCTGCAAAACATTGCTCATCGCTTTGTTAACAATAAGGTTAACCTGATTTGCGCTATTGCAACTCCGGCTGCTCAAACCGTTGCTAACGTAACTAGCGATATTCCTATCGTAGCTACTGCTGTAACTGATTACAAAACTGCTAAGCTGGTAAAGGACAATGCTAAACCTGGTACTAACGTAACCGGTACCACCGATATGAACCCTGTTGCACAACAGCTGGATTTGCTGCTGAAGATTGTTCCGAATGCTAAATCCGTCGGCACCATCTACTGCTCCAGCGAGGTTAACTCCCAGTTGCAGGTGGACATCCTGAAAAAGGCTGCTGCTGATAAGGGTGTAACCATTAAAGAAGCAACCGTTTCCAATGTTAATGATATTCAACAAGCTGCTCGTAGCCTCGTAGGTAAGGTACAAGCAATCTATGTTCCTACTGATAACGTGCTGGCATCCGCAATGCCGACTCTGGCAACTGTAACTGAAGAAGCTAAGCTGCCTGTAATCTGCGGTGAAGGTGGTATGGTTAAAGCCGGCGGTCTTGCTACCCTCGGCGTTGACTACTACAAACTGGGCTTCCAAGCTGGCGAAATGGCTGCTGATATCCTGAGCGGCAAATCTAAACCGGCTGATATGGCTATTCAAGCACAAAAAGAATTCAAAGCTATTGTTAACGTAAAAGAAGCTGAAAAGATTGGTCTGAAGGTTCCTGAAGATGTCCTGAAGGGTGCAGAGGTTGTTAAATAATTAGCTTTATAGTTAAAAATTAAGTCTGCCATATTCAGTGTATGGCAGACTTTTTCTTATTTGTTTATGTACAAAAATTTCTCTTAAGCTGCTTAAAAGTGCGAAAATTAATTCATTTTCTTGGACTATTAGCAAGGATAATGATATAATTATATATAACACTATTTTCATAACGGAAGGATGTTAGTGATGATTGACTTATTAATCCCAACAGTGGCACAGGGTTTACTGTGGGCTGTTATGGCCTTAGGCGTCTATGTGACCTTCAGGGTACTCGATATTGCCGATTTGACGGTTGAGGGCAGCTTTCCTCTTGGTGCAGCTACGGCCGCATCGATGATGGTGGCTGGCTATGGCCCCGTGAGCTCTTTGATAGCTGCATTTATTACTGGTACGCTGGCAGGCGTGGTAACCGGACTTTTGCATACGAAAATGAAAATTCCGGCACTCTTGGCTGGTATTTTGACGATGATTGCGCTCTATTCTGTGAACCTGCGCATTATGGGTAAGGCTAACCTCTCGCTTTTGGGTGTGGATACTACCTTTAAAATTGCGCGCAATCTGCTGAGCGTGAATATGGCTCAGACGACTTTGATTGTTGGTTTAGTTTTCACCCTTATTGTAGGTGTTTTTCTGTACTGGTTCTTTGGTACGCAAATTGGTGCTGCCATTCGCGCTACCGGCTTTAATCAGCAGATGATTCGTGCCCAGGGCGTGGATACTGATGTTACGATTATCCTAGGCCTGCTTTTGAGTAATGGCCTTGTTGCAATCAGTGGTGCGCTTGTAGCGCAGTCCAATGGCTTCTCCGATGTAGGTATGGGTACTGGCACTATCGTTATCGGCTTAGCGTCCGTTATTATCGGTGAAGTGCTCTTTGGTACGCGTTCCTTTAAAAATTGCTTGATTTCCGTAGTCATGGGCTCCATTGTTTATCGTATAGTTATTGCGGCGGTACTGGCTATGGGTATGCCGCCTAATGATTTGAAGCTCTTTACCTCCGTGCTGGTTGCTTTGGCGCTGTCCATGCCCCTTATCAAGGCAAAGCTCGGTGGCAGAAAGGCGGTGCGTTAAATGCTGCATGTTGAACATATTTCTAAAACCTTTTTCCCCGGCACTATTAATGAAAAGCGTGCTCTGCAGGATCTATCCTTACATCTAGTACCTGGTGATTTTGCAACTGTTATTGGTGGTAATGGCGCTGGTAAATCTACGACTCTTAACGCAATAGCCGGTGTTTTTCCTGTTGATAGCGGCAGAGTAATTATCGATGGTGAGGATATTACGAAAAAACCAGAGCATAAACGTGCTAAATATATTGGCCGTGTCTTCCAGGATCCCATGCTGGGAACTGCTGCAGGCATGATGATTGAAGAGAATCTGGCTTTAGCTTCTCGTCGTGGTGAGACTCCGGGCTTGGGTTGGAGTCTTTCTAGTGATCAGCATGACCGCTTCTATGAGCTCTTGAAGGAGCTTGATTTGGGTCTGGAAAAACGCATGACGGCGAAGGTGGGCCTTCTGAGTGGTGGTCAGCGTCAGGCGTTGACATTGCTTATGGCGACCTTGAAGAAGCCTAAGCTGCTGCTCCTTGATGAGCATACCGCTGCGCTTGACCCGAAGACTGCAGCTAAGGTATTAGCCTTGACTGAAAAAATCGTTACCCGTGATAATTTGACGACGTTAATGATTACGCATAATATGCGCGATGCGCTACGCTATGGCAATCGCCTGATTATGCTACATAATGGTCGCGTAATTATCGATGTTCAGGGTGAGGAAAAAAAGCATCTGCAAATTCCTGATTTGCTCGAGATGTTTGAGAAGGCTAGTGGCTCGGAAATGGCTAGCGATAGATTGCTTTTAGGTTAATTAAAATAAAAGTTAATAAACAGAAGTCTCTTACCACAAGGCATAAATGCAAAGAAATATCGCCTCGGTGTTATAAATATAGAAATATCACCAAGAACTCTAAAATATTGCAGTATCTAAATAAAAATTAAGCAGAAAAAGCTTGAAAAATTTGTATTTAGTGATATACTCTAAATATATATAAGAATATTGCAAGAAAAATGATAGTGTGTTTTACGAAAGGCGGTGTGACTAATGCAGGAAGAGATCAAACTGATTGGCCGTAGAATCAGATTGCTGCGTACTGCTAAAAATTTAACCCAGACTGGTTTGGCAAAGGAAATGGGCATCAGCCAAACACATTTATGCAATATTGAATGTGGACGTGTACCTGTAACTCTTCCTAATTTGCTTAGACTGCATAGTTTGCTGGGCTGCAGCATGGCTAGCTTTTTTGTGGATTTAGATGAACAACCGGAGCCGAAAGAGAAGGATGTTACATTAGAAGAGGTTCTGCAAATTGTAAAGCTGCTTAAGCAGAAGGATTAGAAGGCTGTCAGAAAAATACTGTTAGTAAAATTTTAGGGTGTGTTAATGCTGGAGGAGTGTTAGCACACCCTTTTCTGTTGCAATTATTGTGTTTCCATATTATGATATACTTATGAGAAAAAGCTACGGGGAGGTTAAAACGTTGTATTATAAAACTTTAATTTTCGATTTGGATGGTACGTTGCTGGATACCCTGCAGGATTTGGCAGCAGCGACTAATTATACATTGGCAAAAAATCAATTTCCCTTGCGTACTGTCGACGAGGTGCGCATGTTCGTGGGTAATGGTATTCGCAAGCTTATCGAAAGAGCAGTGCCAGCGGGTACGAGTGAAGCTGTACAGGAGCAGGTTTTCGCAGATTTTAATGCTTATTATAAGGAGCACTGCAGTGATACCACCTGCACCTATCCCGGAGTGCTGGAGCTTTTAGCAAAGGCACGGGAGCTGGGCTGTAAGACGGCAATTGTCTCTAATAAGGCCGATTATGCAGTACAGGAGCTGGCAAAGCAGTACTTTCCGGGACTTTTGGACGCTGCCTGTGGTGAGCAAAGCGGGATTGCACGCAAGCCGGCACCAGACATGTTGCTGAAGGTAATGGAGGAGCTGGGTGCTGATAAGGCAACAACTATCTATATCGGTGATTCGGACACAGATTTATTAACTGCAGCTAATACGGGCATTCCCTGTATTGGTGCTTGCTGGGGCTTTAGAGGCAAGGACTTCCTCGTTGAGCATGGGGCCAAGCTACTCGCTGCTACGGTGGAGGATGTGCTGCCACTGTGCGAATATGCTTATGCGCGCATGAGCAAGATAAAATGCTTCCTGTTCGATATGGATGGCACGATCAATTTGGGCAATGAGCTGATTCCTGGTATGGAGGGCTTTTTTGAGAAGCTGCAGGCGGCAGGGCGTAAGTATTATTTACTGACGAATAATTCCTCCCGCAGTCATGAGCATTATGTGCAAAAGATGAATGGCCTGGGCGTGCCTGTAAGCCGTAAGGAGGTGCTCATCTCCTCCGATGCCTTGACGAACTGGATGCAGAAAAATAAACCGGATGCGCGTCTTTTTGTGCTGGGTACGCCGCAGCTTTTAGAGACGATTACGGAGGCAGGCTTCACGCTGACTAATAGCCTTGAGGAAGAGACTGACTACGTGGTAGTAGGCTTTGACCAAACGCTAACGTATGAGCGCCTCGCGATTGCGTGTCGTCTGATTGACAAGGGTGTGCCCTATGTTGCGACCCACCCCGATGTGCGCTGCCCGATTGAGGGAGGCGAGTTCATTCCTGATACGGGTGCGATGCTGGAGCTGATTAAAACAGCGACGGGCAAGCAGCCCCAGTTAATTTTCGGCAAGCCCTATCAGTACATGGTGGACGTGGTGCTTGATAAAACCGGCTTTGCTAAGGATGAGATTGCGATGGTGGGAGATAGACTGGCAACGGATATTGCCTTTGGTCTAAATAATGATATTCTTTCCATCATGGTGCTCACGGGTGAGGCAACGATGGAGGATGTGGAGCAGGGTACAATCAAGCCCGACGTGATTCTGCCCCATGCGAAGGAAATTCTGAAATATTTATAAAGCTAGTAAGGGGATTTTAGTATGGCAATTCTAGAGAAGGAAACTGTTTTTACTGATGCTATTCGACCTGTACCTGCTAGTGAGCTGGAGGCTCGCTTGGAGAAGTTTCGCTTAGCGATGGAGGCTAAGCATCCCGGCTGGGAAATGGTAGCCATTAACCATAAGGTTGCGATGTACTATTTCACAGGTACAATGCAGGAGGGTGTGCTCATTATCCGTCCGCAGGATGCGATTCTGTGGGTGCGTCGTAGCTACGACAGGGCATGTAAGGAGGCACATTTTGATGATATCAGACCTATGCATAGCTTCCGCGAGGCTGCTGCCTACTATGGCAAGGCGCCGCAGACCATGTATATGGAGGTCAAAAAGGCTACGGTGGATTGGGAGCGCATGCTGCGTAAATATTTTGCCTTCGAGGAGATTGCCGGGATTGATGATATCATCCAGGAGCTGCGTCTGATTAAAAGTAAGTATGAGCTCGAAATGATGCAAATCAGTGGTGCTATTCACGAAACAGTGCTTGATGTGGTGGCGCCGACCATGATTAAGGGTGGCATCAGTGAAGCGCAGCTGGCTGTAAATCTCTATAGCGAGATGGTGGCACGGGGCTCGCATGGTGTTGCACGATTTAATCTGCCCATGGGCGAGGAGGTAATCGGTATTGCAGCCTTCGGTAAGAGCGGGCTAGTGCGTACGGCCTTCGACGGCCCTGGTGGCACGAATGGTACCTGTATTGCCGTGCAGTCCATTGGTAATGCTTTTCGCAAGCTGAAGCCGGGCAGACTGGTGTATCTCGACATTCCCTGTGGCTTTGATGGTTACCATACTGATAAGACTGTGGTCTATTATTATGGTGATATAGCTAAGGACGAGCAGGGAGCGAAAATTATGGCGGCACAGGAGCGCTGCCTCGAGCTGGAGCAGGAGGTTGTCTCCATGATGGCACCGGGCGTAGCAATAGAGAGTCTGTATTTGCGCACGATGGCGCGTTTTAACAATGTCTATGGCGATAGCTTTATGAACGGTGGCAAATTCCTTGGCCATAGCATTGGCCTCGTAATGGATGAAGCTCCCGCTATCGCTAAAGGCTTCAGCCGCCAGCTTGAGCCGGGTATGACCTTCGCGGTGGAGCCAAAGATTGCGCTGCCAGGTATCGGCATGGTGGGTACAGAAAATACCTATGTTATTACGGAGCGGGGTGCGCGCTCCTTGACAGGGCGTAGTCATAATCTGCGCATTGTGGAGAAATAAAAGCGCTTTATTGCCTCTAAAAGCGTAGCGTGATATAATAATTTATAAGAAAATAGATTTGCAAATAGCTAGTGCGTATGGAGGAAAAATTATGCAAAAAATTACGAAGGCAGTTATTCCTGCTGCTGGTCTTGGTACACGCTTTTTGCCTGCTACGAAGGCTTGCCCCAAGGAAATGCTGCCCATTGTAGATAAACCGACGATTCAATATATTATCGAGGAGGCTTTAGCTAGCGGTATTACCGATATTTTGATTATTAGTGGCCGCACGAAGCGTGCTATTGAGGATCATTTTGATCGTAGCCCCGAGCTGGAGATGAACCTTGAGGAGCATGGCAAGCTGGATTTATTAAAGCAGGTGAAGGATATTGCTGATATTAACCTGCATTATATCCGTCAGAAGGAGCCGCGTGGACTTGGTCACGCCATTCTTTGCGCTAAGGCCTTCGTAGGTAATGAGCCCTTTGCCGTGCTTTTGGGTGATGATGTCGTTTATAATGACGAGTACCCCTGCCTGCGTCAGCTGATGGATGTATACGAGGCCACGGGTGGCAGTGTACTGGGCTGCCAGACTGTACCGAAGGAGAAGGTTTCCTCCTATGGCATAGTGGCAAGCGAGCCTACTAGTAAGGAGCGCATTTTCAAGGTTAATGACATGGTAGAAAAGCCCTCTGTTGAAGAGGCGCCGAGCCAACTGGCTGTACTGGGCCGCTATGTAATCAATCCAGAGATTTTTGAAATTCTGGAGCATACTGAGCCGGGCCGTGGTGGCGAGATTCAGCTCACTGATGCCTTGAAGGTGCTCGCTCAGCGTCAGAGCATGTACGCCTATGATTTCATGGGTCGTCGCTATGATGTGGGCGACAAGCTGGGCTATCTGGAGGCTACTGTGGAGTATGCACTGCGCCGTGAGGATTTGCGCGAGAAATTTATGGCTTATTTGAAGACTATTGCGTAAGCTAGTCAAGCTGGCTTACGTAAAGGCATATAGCTTAAAAGCAAAGCTTTAGCTATGTGTAAGTAATGCTTTTTATCACCGCCGATACTAAGTGTCGGCGGTTTTTATTTTCTGTGACTTATTGGCTTGACATGGAATAAGTGTTATAATAATACTAGCATAAAAGGAGGTTTTTGCATTATGAAGATTGATGCACCTATCGGTGTGCTCGATTCCGGCGTGGGTGGACTATCCGTGCTGAAATGCCTGCATAAACTTTTGCCTCACGAGGATTTTATATACGTCGGCGATACGGCGCGAACCCCGTATGGCACGCGTCCAGAACAGGAGATTCGCGGCTTTGTAGCCGAGATTATCGACTGGCTGGCGGCACAGGGAGTAAAGGAAGTGGTTATTGCCTGCAACACGTTGACAATGCTGGGAGTGGATACTCTGAAGGGTGAGCACAGCTTCCCCATTGTGGGTATGTCCAAGGGCGAGCATTTACTTCTGGCTGCGAGCAAGAAGAAAAAAATTGGCGTTTTTGCGACGCCCTTTACCATCAGTACCGAGGCTCATAAAAAGGCTATTTTAGCTGCGGACCCAACTGCGGAGGTCTATCCCATGGGTTGTGCGAAATTTGTACCCTTAATTGAAGGTGAGCAGTTTGCAAGTCCGGATCTACCGGCAGCTATTGCTGAATATGCTGCACCGCTTAAGCAGGCAGGCGTGGATGCGCTGATTCTGTCCTGTACGCATTATCCCTTCATTAGGGAGCAAATCGAAGCGGAGTTTGGACCTGAGGTTACCGTCATTGATCCGGCGGAGGCGACGAGTGAGCTAGCGATTAAGGCACTACAGGAGCTTGGCCTTGCAAAAAGCGAGGGCGCTGGTAAGGTTACTGTCTGTGGTACTGCTGATATTGAGCGTGTGCGTCGTCTGAGTGCTATAATGCTGCCCGTTAGTGAATGTGAATTCAAGGAAATTAATTTGCAGAAAAAATAATTACAAAATTCTCGCTATTAAATAAAAAATGGGCAGGAGAATTTCCAATTTTGTCAAATGTATACATGTATTTAAGAGATGCTGGTATACAAAAATATTATAAAGAAAGGTGGTAGCTGTGGAAAAGCAGGGAGTATTAAACAAAACTAATATTGTGGGCTCGCCGACAGTCCATAAGCTGGCCATGTTCGTGGTGCTTTTTGGATTCTGGATGGTTTTATCAGGTAGAACTGAGACCAAGTTTGTTGTGTACGGTATTATAACGGCATTGGTAACTACTTGGATAACCTATCCGCTTTTGCTTGTTTCCAATAAGGACGGCAGCAAGAAGTATTTTGTTTTTGGTGTATCGATACCCAAATTTATTATGTATTTCTTCTGGCTGATGTGGCAGCTGGTGCTGGCCAATATTGATGTTTTGCTAGCTACTACGGCGCAGGAGCTGGATATCGACCCGAAGGTAGTACGCTTCTATTTTAAGGCTGATAATCCAATGGCTTCAGTAGTGCTGGCTAATTCCATTACGTTGACGCCTGGTACAGTTACACTGAATGTTACTGATGATGGCTTATACGAAATTCACGCTCTGACGAAGGGCGCGGCTGCCGGCGTGCTGGATGGCTCCATGCAAAAGAAGGTTGCAGCTTTGTATGGGGAAACTTTTGATTTTGCTGTAGCAGAGAGTGAGGCATGATTATGAATGTAGTATTCTTCATTTTAATGGTGTCCATCCTCTTTGTTATTGGTGCAATGCTGCAGCGCCTGTTCAACGGACCTACTATTTATGATCGCATGAACGGTTTGGGTGTAATTGGCGCGGACACTATTTTACTTTTAGTACTTTTCGGTTATATCGATGGACGCCCTGATATGTATGTGGATATTGCTATTTCCTATGCATTTTTAGGCTTTATCGGCTCCGTAATTGTAGCGAAATTCTTGGGAGGTAAAGACATATGAGTGATGCATTTGCTTTTAATTCTCTCAGAGAGGTCATCGCTGCGCTGTTTATGTTTGGCGGCTTGATTTTCTTCATTGGCTCAGCTATCGGTATGCTGCGTCTGCCCGATTTTTATAGCAGAATTCATGCTTCCGGTAATAGTGAGACCTTGGGCTGCACATTGTCCTTCATTGGTCTAATGATTTATGAAGGCCCGACGCTGACGGCAGTTAAAATGGCTTTTGCTTTTTTGATTGTTTTTATGGCTAACCCGATTGGCTCCCATATTCTTGGCAAGGCTGCTTATAAATCCGGGCATCCTGTTTGGACACTGGAAACAAAGGGCGCGAAAAAGCTGGTCGGCTTGGAGAAGCCTGATCACAGCGCAGATGAGCCCGTTGGTCATGTGAGAAAGAAGGAGGAAAAATAAGATGCAGATCTACATTGTTGAAGCAATTTTATTAGTTTTCCTCATTCTAATTACCTGTGCTGTTATTTTCTGTAAGGATATTTTGAGTGCGGCTATTATTTATAGCGGCTTCAGCTTCTGCGCGGTGCTGCTGTATCTGATGATGGGCTCCCCGGACGTAGCCTTTACAGAGGCAGTTATCGGTACGATTTCTACAATCTTCTTTGTAGCGTCTTTGAAAAAAATTGACAGGTGGTGTAAATAATGCGTGGCTTAGTAGCAGTTATTCTAGCGATTATGACGGGCATGTTCTGCTCCGTTGTAACCTATTTGCCAGCGATTGGCGATGCCAATACGGCACCTAACCAGCATGTTACCCCGACCTATATTTCCCGCAGTGCGGAGGATACAGGCTCTCCTAATATCGTAACCGGTGTCATCATTGACTATAGAGGCTTCGATACCATGTGGGAGACTTCGGTAATGTTCCTGGCAGGCCTGACAACGGTGCTTGTTTTAACGAGTAACCCAGTGGGTCGTCGTCCTGAGGAGGAGCCGGAGGATCCGGAGGAAGGAGAGATTATCAAATGATGAAAGAACCATTTGGTGGCCTCATCCTCAATGTGGCCTTCCGTATGCTGGTGCCCTTTACCATCGTTTATGGCGTGTATGTACTGTGCCTCGGCGAGTTCTCCCCGGGTGGTGGCTTCCAGGCTGGTGCACTCCTAGCGGTGGGCGTGCTTTTAGCTCGCTTGATTTTGGGCTTTGATACGAAATTTAATGTGCTGGGAAAAACCTCCGTGGTTCTGGCTGGCGTGGGCACGTTCCTATATGCCTTCACTGGTTGGCTGACTCTGTTCGGTGGTGCGGACTTTTTTCTGAATTATGATTATATGCCGATTGTGCTGGAGCCGAAGCATGAAATGCATGCTATGGGCATTTTCCTGATTGAAATCGGCGTTGCCATCTGCGTTATGATGACAATTATCAATCTGCTTGATGCAATCGTGAAAAGGGGTGAAGATGATGGAAGTGTTGAATGAGTTTTTAAAGACTAAAGGCATCTACTCCCTCGTTATGATCCTTTTCTTCTTGGGCGTTTATGGTATGGTTTTGAGTAAAAACTATATGAAAAAGCTCATGGCTATGAATGTTATGCAGGTTGCAGTTATTTTCTTCTATCTGTGCTTTGCACAGAAGGATGGGGCAATGATTCCTATTCAAAACGGACTCACTACTGACCCCAATGCCTATATCAACCCCCTTCCTCATGGCTTGATGCTGACGGCCATTGTTGTCAGCCTTGGTACTACGGGCGTAGCCATTGCACTCTTAATGCGCATTAAGGAAATCTATGGCTCCGTTGAGGAAGTAGAGGTATTGAGGAGGGCAAGTAAATGACGCAACATGCTCCTATCTTTATCGTGCTTCTACCCTTGACAGCATCACTGCTGTGCATGCTGTTTAGCCGTTGGAAAAAGAATCTGGGCGCCTGGATTGTCATGGCTTCCCTCGTGGGCGCTTTCATCAGTGCTTGCACCGTGTTGCACCGCGTAGTTACGAGCGGGGGCAAGACCTGGCACTATTGGATGGGTGGCTGGCAGCCGCCTATCGGCATTGAGTTTGCGCTCGACCCCTTGAACAGTGTCCTTGCAGTGCTCGTAACCTTCATCTCGATGATGGTTGCTCTTTATAGCAAGCCCTTCGTTAAGGAAGAGGATTGGCTGCATGTGGGTGGCTACTACACCTTGTTCGGCCTCTTGACTGTGGGCCTGTGCGGCATGATTATTACGGGCGACGTATTTAACCTCTATGTATATCTAGAGATTATGTCCCTGTCCGGCTATGGCTTGATTTCCCTAGGTGGCAAAAAGTCCATGCTGGCAGCGTTCCGTTACCTCTTAATCGGCACTATCGGCGCTTCCCTGTACCTTTTGGGCGTAGGCTATCTCTACGCACTGACTGGTACACTGAACATGGCCGACCTCGCACAGCGCGTTGTGCCCCATCTGAATTCTCCGCTTTTTGCGATTGCGGTAGCGTGCTTTATTATCGGCTTCGGTATTAAAATGGCGCTCTTCCCGCTGCATGGCTGGCAGCCTGATGCGTACACCTTCGCTCATCCTGGTGCTGCTGCCTTCATCGCAGGCTGCATGAGTAAGGCTCCTGCGTATGCGATGATTCGCTTTATGTATTACATTTTCAAGGTTGATAGCCCGGTAATGCATAGTGCGCTGAATGTTCTGGGTATTTTGGGTGTGGCTGGTATCCTGATCGGCTCCATCATGGCTATGGCTCAATACGACTTCCGTCGTATGCTGGCCTATTCCTCCGTTGCACAGATTGGCTATATTGCCATCGGTATGGCTATGGGTAATATGTATGGCTTCATTGGTGCCGTGCTGCACATCATCAACCACGCCTTCATGAAATGTAGCTTATTCCTCGTTATTGGTGGTATCGAGCATCGCTTCGGTGAGGTTAACCTTTATCGCTTGGGCGGCTTGAATAAGAAGATGACCATTAGTACGATTACCGTAACGCTGGCAGCCCTCTCTATGATTGGCCTGCCGCCGACTGCGGGCTTCTTCAGTAAATGGTATCTGATGCTGGGCGCCTATACCGGTGCGCAATATTTCTACATTGCGGTGCTGGTAGTCAGCTCCCTCTTAAATGCGATTTACTTCTTCCGTATCATTGAGCAGCTGTTTGTACAGCGTGAGGCTTCCCTGACTGAGGTTCATCCTCACCAAGGTAAGCTGGGTCTGCCCTTTGCTATGGCGCTGCCGATTTTCGTAATGGGCATCGGCATTCTGGTGTTGGGCTTCTACAGCGTCGACATTGTTACGGATATCATTAAATTAGGCTTGCCGGAGGTGTTTCTGAGATGACGATTATAGATTGCAGACCCTTTCTGGCAGTAGGCGTTTCCTTTGTTGCGGCGATTTTAATTGCCTTCAGTAGACGCTGGCCCAACCTGCGTGAAACCTGGAGCTTCATCGCCTCCGTTTTGAAATTTGGCATTATCCTGTCCATGCTGCCCGCTGTTTTAGATGGCAACCAATATCAATGGACACTGTGCCAAATCACTGATACTGTGGGCTTGACCCTGCGCACCGACCCGGCGGGCATGATTTTTGCAACGCTGGCCTCCATGCTCTGGGTGCCTATGAACTTTTACTCAATCGGCTACATGCGTTGTAACCAGGAGCGTGAGCAGACGGGCTATTTTGCAGCCTTCGCTATCTGTATGAGCGCTGTTATGGGTATCGCAATGGCCGAAAACCTGTTGACCTTCTTCATGTTCTACGAGCTGCTGACTCTGGCAAGCTATCCGCTAGTATTGCATAAGCGTAACCAAGATGCTCTGATGGCCAGCCGTAAGTACTTGATTTATACCTTGATTTCCGGTCAGTTCTTCCTGGCAGGTCTCGTCGCTGTATATTGCATCAGCGGTACCATGGACTTCACTCCGGGCGGCTTCCTGACTACGGATATGGCACCGAAATGGGTGCTCCAGGCAGCCTTCGTACTGCTGATTTTGGCAGGCTCCGTAAAGGCAGCAGTAATGCCCCTGCATGGATGGCTTCCGGCAGCAATGATTGCGCCGACTCCCGTATCCGCACTGCTGCATGCCGTAGCAGTTGTTAAAACTGGCGTTTTCGCAGTACTGCGTATCATCGGCTTCGTCTTCGGCCCGAAGCTGCTGGCTGAAATCGGTGTTACTGATGTGCTGGCGTGGGCCGCAGCGGCAAGTATCCTGATTTCCTCGCTGATTGCTCTGCGTCAGGACCATCTGAAACGTCGTCTGGCGTTCTCAACCATCGGTCAGCTGTCCTACATCGTGCTGGGCGCAGCACTGATCTCTCCGATTAGTATTAAGGGTGCATACCTGCATCTGGTGGCGCACGCAGTTATGAAGATTACCCTCTTTATGTGCGCAGGCCTCATTATCGCGCGTACGCATAGAAATAACATTAGTGAGCTTTGCGGCATTGGTAAGAAGCTGCCGGTAACTATGGCCTGCTTCACCATCGCGTCGCTTGGTATCGCGGGTGTGCCCTTCCTAGTAGGCTTTATTAGTAAATGGAACCTGTGCATGGGCGCTTTGCAGGCGGGTAAACCCCTGTATGTACTGCTCTGGGTAGCCAGCGGCCTGCTCGCTGCAGCCTACCTGATTCCTGTAGCGCAGATGGCCTTCTTCGTCCAGGATCCGCAGGAAAAATTCCGTCAGTACGGCGAAATTAGCTACGCAATGCTGATTCCTATCTGCATTACCACGATTATCGCGATTATTTTGGGCTGCGTACCCAATGTATATCCGCATTTCTATGAATTGGCAACTATGGCCTCGAACGCAGTTTGCGCAGGCTGGCACGGGGGGTGGCTCTAATGTCTAAGAAAACAGTGTACATGCTTGTTGCTGTAGTTCTGGTACTGGCTGCCGCTGCTGAGCTGGCTGGTGTGCATATGCATGCTGCTTCCTGGTGGCCGCTGCCCTTTGGCTACGACATCTTCTTTGGCTTTGTCGGAGCCTGGGTATTGATTATCGTATCTAAAATCATTATGGCGCCGCTATTGCAGCGTGATAAGGATTATTACGATGATGATTTTGACGAAGATGGCAGAGGTGATGATTGATGAATGAATTAATGCTTCATCCTGGTCTGATTCTGTGGGTAGTCGGCTTTGTTGCCATGCTGGTGCCCAAGGTACTCAGAAAATTTGTCCTAGCTTTAGGACCACTTGCTGCCGTCGCAGCAGCCTTAGAGCTGAAAATCGGTACTGAGGTTACGATTAACTTCGTGCATGATATCCAGCTTCACCTAATGTATGTTGATAAACTGGCATGGATTTTTGCCTTTATTTTCTCCGTGCTAGCGCTTGTGAGCGGCATCTATGCAGCTCATAACCCTAATCGTATGGAGGCTCTCTGCTCCATGGCCTATGCCGGCGGCGCGATTTGCGTGTGCCTGGCTAAGGACTGGCTGAGCTTCATCTTCTTCTGGGAGTCTCTCGCAATTACCTCCCTGTTCCTCGTATGGTGCAATCCGACGCATGAAGCACGTCGTGCTGGCTTCCGCTATATGCTGGTACATATGCTGGGCGGCGGTATCCTGCTCGCAGGTATCTTCTACACCTGGTACACCGGTAATGGCGATATGCTGATTCACAGCTTTACCAATCGTCCGCATGACTGGGCTTACTGGCTGGTCATGCTGGGTATGTTCATCAACGTAGCTATGCCCCCTGTGAACGCATGGCTGGTGGATGCGTACTCCAACTCCACTCTGACTGGTGGCGTTTTCATGAGCTGCCTGACCACGAAGGTCGCAGTTTATGCGCTGATTCGCGTTTATGCAGGCACGGAGCTTCTGATGTGGGGCGGCGTGCTGATGGCTCTCTATGGCGCGTGCTACGCGATTATGGAGAACGATATGCGCAAGCTGCTTGCGCACCATATCATTTCGCAGACTGGCTTCATGGTAGCCGGCGCTGGCATTGGCACGGCGATGAGCATGAATGGCGCAACTGCCCATGCCTTCTGTGATATTCTCTTTAAATCCTTGCTCTTTATGTGCGCAGGTGCTGTGATTTATGCAACCGGCATTAAGCACATCAATAAAGTGGGGGGCATGGCGAAAAAGCTGCCGCTCGTTTGCGTATGCTTCTTCTCCGCAGCCTTCTCCATCGCAGGTATCCCTGGCTTCAACGGCTTTATCAGTAAGAACATCACTGTTAACGCTGCTGCAGCTGCAGGTCAGCCCTTGGTCTTCACTCTCCTTGAGCTGGCTGCTATCGGTACCTTTTTGTCCATCCCGCTGAAGATGGGTTACTTCATTTTCCTACGTAAGGACGACAAGGGTGCGGAAATTGTTAACCCGCTGCCGATTAACATGAAGATTGCCATGAGCATTAGCGGCTTCCTCTGCTTCCTCTATGGCGTTTGCCCCGATTTGCTGTATCGTCATCTCCCGTTCGAGATGACTCCGTATCAGCCATTCACAGCGCCGCATCTCTTGCAGCCTGTGCAAATGTTGGGCATGGCGATGATTCCCTTCATGATGTACCTGAATAAAATGGAGCCTCATACGGCTATCAGCCTCGATACCGACTGGTTCTATCGTAAGCCCTTTGCTGGCCTTATCGGCAAGCTGAGCGCACTCTTCTGTGCACTGTGCGATGGTCTCGGCGGCGCATGGCAGGTTATCTACGAAAAGTTCATGGAGCTGACGGCGAACCCGATGGACTTCCTCGACGCGAAGCCCTTCCGCAAACGTACGCACTACAATCCTGAAAACTATCGTACCTCCATCGCTGATCCGATGATGATCACTCTGACAGTGCTGGTAAGCAGCATAGCGTACTTCATTGCTACAATGTAGACTATGGAGAGAGGTTAAAAATTAAGGTTTATTAATTTTACTAAAATAAGATGACGGCTGCCATAAAAGGTAGCCGTCATTTTTATGTTCAAGCGAAATAAGAAAGCCCCGCACTGTTTAAAAGTACGGGGCTACAATATTATAGCAAAATAAGGTGAGCTTTTGGTTACCTAGTACTAGGTCCCTGCTTGAGACCGATGAGTAGGAAGATAAGGTTTACTAGTAAAGCCGGGAAAAGGCTGCTTATATGCCAGGGACTAAGATAGGGCCAAGCACATGCTGTAAAGATACCACAGGCGATGGAGAGCACGCCCCAACGAGGCTGAATGCGACCATTAAAGAAAATGCAGAAGGTAAGCGGTACGAAGATGCCGCTTGCGCGCAGAGCCATGGAGAGGTAATTAAAGTCGAGTACGGAAGCATCGAGATGGAAGAAAACGAAAACAAGCGCTGCAAACATGGAGGCTACAACGAGAATACGATTAACCCAAAGACTGTGCTTGTTATCAATGGTTTTCCAAATATTTTTAACAACGTCGCGAGTAATGAGGGTTGCAATACCCAGGGCTAAGCCGCCAATGGAGCCAATGACAGAAAGCAATAAAGCACCGATGCCGATACCGCCGAGCCAGTCTGGAACATAATTTAATAGGTACATGGGCAGCGCAGATATAGCGTTAATTTCAGGATGCTGTGCATGCATAAACATGCCAATCATTACGGAAGGGAGACCGACGGGGATAACGATGAAGGCAGCAATAATGCAGCCCGTTGCCGCAGTTTTAGTATCCTTAGCAGAGAAAATTGCTTGGGCATAGGTCTGGGTAGAAATAACACCCACGAGCATGGAGAGCAAGCTGTAGAGACCATCATTTAAGCCTCGTCCGAAGAGACTAAACCAGGGGAAGGGCTCGAAGGTAGCGCTCATACCTGCGCAGCCACCAAGATTTACAAAAGCCATCACACCACCGACAGCGATACTCGCAAAGATAAGAGCAATTTTCAGGATGCCGGCCATACCACCACCACTCATGCCACCAAAGAAGACGAAGCTAGAGGTAATCACAACAAGTAGTGCTCCCGCAACATAAAGATTCAGATGAAAAATGTCGGCAATGAGATGAAGGCCTGTGAGCGTACTTGCTACAACACTAAAAAAGATGCCGAAGCTGGAGGAGAGGCTGGCGAGATAGCCCGCCTTCTTGCCGTAATTTAGCACGAGAAATTCAGAAACTGTAGTGAGACCGCTTTGGCGCAGGGGCTTGGCATAAAATAGTGCCATGATGATGAGCGCGATACCGCTGCCCAGGGTGAACCACCACGCGGTAAGACCCAGCTTGAAGCCAAGCTGTGCTGTGCCTACAGTAGCAGCACCACCGACAATGGTGCCGATAATACCACCAGCTACGAGTCCAATACCGCTTTTGCGTCCGCCCAGACTATAGTCATCGGCTGACTTGATATTACGCGCGGCTATAAAGCCAGGCGCAAGCGAGATGACAAGCGCTAAAATGATAAAAATAATATGGGTCATAGACATTTCCATCAGGTAAACCCCCTCAAAATTTATTGAAATAACAACAAGGATAGCTACTCCAGCGCATATGTAGTAGCTATCCTTGAAGTGTATAATTGTATCCTTAACGGATAAGCGAAGGCAATATAGCTATTTGCCCAAAAAGGCAGCAGCTAAAAGAATTACTACAATAGCAGAGGTAATGGCTTGTCTAGTCGTCATTATGAATCACTCCTTACATTTTAACGCTAATGTAAAGCTGCATGCAACCTTTTGTTGACTTAAGTATATAACAAGTTTATACTAAAGTAAAATGAATAAAAAAGCTATTATTTAGCAAAAAAAGTGAGATTTAAAAATGGATCTGGATGTTTATCGCAATTTTCTCGTATTGGCAGAATCTGACACCTTTAGTGCAGCTGCAAGAAAATTAAATATCGTACAAACAGCTCTAGGCAGCCAAATAAATAAGCTGGAGGATTATTATGGCGTGCAGCTTGTCAAAAGACAGAAGGGGGTTAAGCACATTGAGTTGACCTCGGCTGGCTTGGAATTTGCGCAAAAGGCGCGCCAGCTCTGCCATTTTGAGGACGAACTGGCCCTAGGTATGCAAAAATACAGCGGCAATGTTACCGGCACACTGCGCTTTGGCGTTTCGCCTATGCGTAGCAGCTATTTGATTGAGGCTTTTCTTATGCCCTTTGTGAAGCTGCATCCCAATATTATTTTTGAATATGAAGAGATGGTTACGGTAGCTCAGGTGGAAAAGCTACGCAGTGGTACTTTAGACTTTGCCTTTTCCAATGCGTCCACCGAAATTTATCCTGAGTTTGGCATGCTACACTTTGAGCAGGAGCAATTTTATGTTATCTATCGCCAAGGGCTTGAGGTGCCGTGGGCAGAGAAGCAGGAGCTTGAGCTTACTGATTTAGTGGAGCTGCCGCTTTGTAGCTATTTTACGCAGTTTTCCATGCTGAGGCGTATCTGCGAGGAGCAGGGCTTACGCTTGCAGCCACGCTTTATCACGAATACCTTAAGCAATACTCTAACCGTAGTTAAAAATAGTAATAATATAGGCGTAGTAGCAGTTACTGCCAGTGAAAAGCTACCGCAGGGACTGGAGCGCAAGCTGCTTAGAGGCTCGCAAATGGTCTGCAACCAGATATTTTATTGGAATAAGAATCGCAGTATGAGTGTGGCTGCGGAAACCTTTTTGCAATTCTTCTTGGAAAGGGCGCAAGCAAAGGACCTGCTGTTAAAGGACGGACTTAATTAGACAAAGCAAGGGAAAGGTGGTATAGTATACTCTATAGCTTATAGAGCTTTTATTTTCTTCTTATGGAAGATTTCGTAATGGGAGATTTCGGCATATGCTTAAGGGAATAGTTTTAATTGTGTTGGCTGCAACCTGCTGGGGCTTGGGCGGTGTGGCTGGACAATATTTGTTTCAATATCATCAGGCGGATGCTTTTTGGCTTGTTATGGTACGCCAGATTATCGCAGGATGCTTATTTTTGCTATATACAGCATTAGTTTGTAACCAAAATATTTTTACTGTTTTGCGCACGCATTTGCAGGCAATATTATGCTTTTCCTTCGTAGGCATTCTCGGTGCGCAGCTGGGTTTCTATTATACGATTTCACTCTGCAATGCCGCGACAGCGACGGTACTGCAGTATACGGCACCGATTTGGGTTATGATCTACATGAGCTATAAAGATAGGAGCTGGCCCGAGGGGCGCGAGCTCGTGGGTATCGTGGGCGCGCTGACGGGCGTTTTCCTCATTGCAACTCATGGTAGTCTCGATAGTCTTGCTATTTCGCCGGCGGCGCTGACGGTAGGCCTGCTTTCGGCGATTTCCTACGCCTTCTATAGCATTCAGCCTGTAGAAATGCTGAAGCATTATCCTGCAACGCTCATAATCGGCTGGGGACAGCTGCTTTCTGGTCTCTCTCTTATCGCAGTGCGTAATCCCTTTACGCCTGCTGGCACTTGGGATATGCATGCTTATTTAGCCATGGCTTACCTCGTTGTGGGCGCAACAATCGCCAGCTATGCTTTTTATTTAGCTGGCTTAAAAATTGTCGGCTCGACTAAAGCGAGTCTCATCTCCTGCGCCGAGCCGCTGGCTTCTATTATTGCTGTAGTTGTTTTCCTCGATACGAGGCTGCTTTTGCCTGATTATATTGGCATGGGCAGTATTATTTTGACAGTATTATTGCTCTCCATGCCAAAAAAATAAGCTCGTGAGCTTAAGTGGCGAGAAGAATAAAAATAACAGAAAATTTACAGATTCTCACCATAAATAACGCACTCTATTTGTGTAAATGTGCTACAATATAAATAGCTAAAGAAATTGGAGGTGCGCATCATGACAAGCGTTGCATATAAGTACAAATATGGACATGGTTATAAGCATTTTTCCTTGGAGCAGGAGCATGTTTTGGACGAAATTAAAATTGCTGAATTTCCTCCGTTAACGGATTTAAAGTCCGCAGTTCTCGATGCTATTTATCATCCCATAGATAGCGCACCGATTAATGAGCTCCTAAAGCCTGGAATGAAGGTTGCTTTTATTTGCAATGACTCCACCCGTGTGGCCAATACCCATGCTTTTATGCCGATTCTTGTGGATGAGCTGAATAAATTGGGCATCCGCGATGAAGATATGAAAATTGTTTTTGCGCTTGGTACGCATCGAGCTATGACGCATGAGGAAATGGTAGAGCAGGTAAGCGATGGAGTAGCCAACCGCCTTAAAATGTATAATAGTGATTGTAATAAGCCGGAGGATTTCAACTACTTTGGCGCAACCTCCTTTGGTACTCCCGTCTTGATTAATAAGCTAATCTGTGATGTGGATCTCGTTATTATGACGGGTACAGTAGTTTATCATTTCTTCAGTGGCTTCGGTGGTGGGCGTAAGGCTGTGCTGCCTGGCGTGGCAGCTATGGAAACAGTACGAAGAAACCACAGCTTAATGATGAGCCCTGACTCCCAGCTTGGTAAGCTGGAGGGTAATCCTGTTTACGAGGACCAAATGGAGGGTGTGGAGCTTTTTGCACAGAAGCATCGCCTGTTTAATTTTAATGCTATTTTAGATGCACAGAAGCGTTTCTTGAAAATTTTTGCAGGTGATTGGCGTACATCCCACCTTGAGGCCTGCAAGTTTGTGGAGCAGGTATATGGTGCGCCTATTAGCCAGCCTGCTGATATTGTTATTGCCAGCTGTGGTGGCTATCCTAAGGACATCAATATATATCAGCTGCAGAAGACTATGGACAACGCTTGGTGTGCTGTGCGTGAGGGCGGCGTAGTTATCATTCTCGGTGAGTGCGAGGAGGGTAGTGGGAGCGCTGCCTTGGAAAAAGCACTGCAGGAAAATCCTTCCCCCGATGCTATTAAGGAGGCCTTAGCTAAAAAATTTGTTATTGGCGCTCACAAGGCTTTTGCTATTACGAGATTGATGAAAAAAGCAAAATTCATTCTTGTCTCCGCTCTAGATAAAAAGCTTGCTAAGGAGCTGCTTTTTGAAGCAGTTGATGATGTGGACGAGGCAATTGCTTTAGCAGAGCAATATATTGGGCCCGACTATAAGATTCTCCTGATGCCACAGGGGAGCTTGACCGTGCCTATAGTAAAAAAATGATGCTTATCTTCAAAAAATATTGTGAATAAAACTTGCCTTTTAATTGGAATTCAGATATAATTATAACGTTATCAGAAAAGAAGAGATTAAAGGGGAGAGCTTTTTGAAGTTAGACATTGATTATAAGGCTATTGGCCTGAGAATCAAGGCTGCGAGAGCACGTAAAGGGTTGACCCAAGGCAATATAGCTCAATTAACCGGGCTATCGACTCCGCACATTAGTAATATAGAGACTGGCAATACTAAATTAGGTTTACCGACAATTATCCATTTAGCGAATGTTTTAGATGTTTCCGTAGATGAACTGCTTTGTGATAACATTCACCGTAGCGAGCAAATTTACTGTCACGAGCTGTCCGAGCTTGTACAGGATTGCTCCGTGGATGAGCTTCACATCATCTCCGAGCTGGCTAAGGTCATCAAAAAGGCAGGTATTAATAGTGCGAAAAAAGCGCGTAAGCGTCGTACTAAAGCCGAGATGGCAGCTGCTAGAGCGGCAGAGGAAGCAGAAGCTGAAGAATAATTGCTAAATTTTAAATCGCTACTGTAGCTCAGCTGGTAGAGCAACTGATTCGTAATCAGTAGGTCGCAGGTTCGAATCCCGTCAGTAGCTCCAGAAAAAACGCCCTAAAGTGTAATCGATGTTACGCTTTAGGGCTTGTTTTATGCGAGAAAAGGAAGTGCATGCTGTATGCGGAAGCTCTTAATCACAGGCTTTGATCCGTTTGCTCATTATACAATTAATCCTTCATGGGAGGTTGTAAAAGCTCTGCCTGATGTCATAGGAGAGTTTAAGCTGACGAAGCTACGTCTGCCCAATATTTATGGCCTTGCTGGGCGCATGCTTTTAGAACGGGCCGAGGAGCTAGAGCCTGATGCGATTTTGCTCACAGGTATGGACAGTGGTAGTACGCATGTACACCTCGACTGCGTGGCTGTGAATCTGCGTGATGCTCTTGTTGAGGATAATTTGGGTAAGCACCCCTGGAATGAGCCGATTATCGCAGCTGGCCCTGCTGCTTACTTCGCAACGATGCCTGTGCATGCTCTTGTGCGCATTTTGCAGCGTCAGCACTTACCCGTGCATTTGGGCTATGCTACAGGAGGCTATGTGTGTAACGATATCTTCTATCTTGCGTTGCATCACTACGCTGCGCAGGCTGCATCCATAGTGCCGCAAATCGCCTTCCTGCACGTTCCACTACTTCCTGAAATGGTCTGGGATGAAAGCTTAGCTCTGCCATTAGCTGAGTCGGTGCATTTAGTTAGCAAAGCTATCGAGGAGCTGAGCGCGCTAGGAGAAGCGTGATGGATGGACTTCTTCTTTTGGAAGGGCTAGTAAGAGCGCATAGCAATAATGAACTAATAAAACTGGCCTGGTACTGTAAACTCCACGTAAAATATGGTATAATATTCTATCATATTTTGAGTGGAGTTTATCTATGCGCAGAAAGGTATTGTTTGGCATTGATTATACGGATAGCGAATTTATTAAGCTGGTGCTTTATCTTTTCGTAGGTGGAACGGCTGCTCTAGTGGAGTGGGCGCTGTTCTATGTTTTTATCAATTACCTTCTAGGGGGCTTGGGCTGGAGTCTGACGACATTAACGATGACAGCTACAGCATTAGCCTTTAGCTTGTCCACGCTGGTTCATTATTTCCTGGGAAATATTCTTGTTTTTGACAGCGGGAGCAAATATAAGAAGGGTAAGGAGCTGAGCTTGGTCTTTTTGGTAAGCATTATGGGCTTGGGCTTCAACCTGCTACTGATGTATATTTTCGTTACCCTGCTCGCCTGGGAGCCCATGCTGAGTAAGTTGCTGACGAGTTGTATAGTTGTTGTCTGGAATTATCTGTCGCGTAAGAAATGGATTTTTAGGAGTTAAAAATGGCTATTACCTATGCTGAGGTACTAAAATTTAAAAAAGTAGTGTTGGTGTATAACCGCAATAGCGGCAAGCAGCTTTTTGCCAGCATGATGGCTAGAATTAACGAGGTTTTCAAGCATTTAAAGGGCTCCTTAGGCTCTAAAAATGTGGAGCTACGCGAGATACAGTATTTCACCGAAATTCCCGATATTGCTGCGCAAATAGAAGCGGAGCAGGTCGACTGGGTAATTATTGCTGGTGGTGATGGCACCATCCGTGCTTTAATCGAGCAGCTGGTTAATCGTAAGTATTTGCCCTATGTTAGCGTTTTTCCTGCTGGTACTGTAAATCTTGTGGCCAAGGAGCTTTTGATGAGCGCAGACCCCTATAAATGGTTTAAGCGTGTCATTAAGGGTGTGGAGGTTCCTGTTTATGTTGGACGCGCTAACGGGCATCTTTTTCTGACGGTAACAGGTATTGGCTTCGATTCGCTAGTTGTAGATAATGTGAGTGAAAAGGAAAAGAAGCTTTTGAATAAATTGGCCTATGTGCTGCAGGGCACGGAGCTCGTACGCAAGGAGCTGCTTTTTAGTAACTGGCGTTATCGTTTTCAGGTGCGCTTTGACGATGATACGGAATGGGTTGAAGGAACCTCTGTCATCGTGGGCAAGAGTCGTTATTATGCCGGACGTTATAATTTGTTCCGCGGTGCAACGCTGTCCGAGCCTTGGCTGTATACAGCAGTTTTTACAGGCGCTAAGCGTGCCGACTTCATGCGTTATGCTGCCTGCATTGCCATGGAGGCACTGAGCCTCGATAAGGATATTATTATTCGTAAGGCGAAGAAGCTGGAAATTCGCTGCAATGAGCCTGATTTTGCGGCAGAGCTTGATGGGGATGCTGTAACCACAGCACCACTTACGATTGAACTGGAGCCGGAGCCAATTAAATTTTTGGCTTAGACTAGGCACGAATCACGTTTAAAATTTTACGGTGAGCTTAAATTCCAAGCTTATAATTTGGAAGAGGTATTGAGATAAATTGAGAAAGGTAATAAATAAGCTCGTTATCATCCTGTTTCTCATAATTGCCGGGGCGATAGAGTGGAAGCTGGCTTACGAGCAATTCGGTACGTTGGACCCCCTGCCGGTGGAGGAGTTTGGCTTCGAAATTTTTAACCATCTCCTGCGCGATTGCTTACTGGGACTGATGGTTTGGACCATGTACTTTAGGCGTAAGCGTTTACCCGACCGCATAAAGCGTTATTTTCCGGTAGTTGTCATTGGCCTGCTGTATGTGGGAGTAGCCTGCTTTATGGTGCACCAGCTCAGCCTGGATAAAGGGGTGCAGACAACGCTGGCAATTATCGCGGGCATCAATAATAATATTTTGCTCGTTCTTTTGGCAGCGATGTGTTATTATAAATGGCCGAATCTGCTCATGAAGAGCATCTATTTCGTCATCTATGTATTTACAGCGCTGACGCTTATTTTTGATGCCTTTTATTTTTGGCAGACCTCCATGCACGTGGAGAGTGTGCTCTTCCAAAATCTGAATATCTATGCCATTCAGGGCGTGCTCGCGACGATGGATAATCGCCTGCTGGCAGCTATTATTGGCGTTATGGCGTTAATTTTGCTCCTTTTCCGAGTGCCAACACCCTCGAAGCGCAAGCCGAACTTCGTGTGGTCCCTGCTCTGCGTAGCCATGTTTACAATTGGCCTTAATATTGCGGACAAGCTGCTTTTGACGGGCGGTATGTGGTGCGTTGAGGAGGTTATCGGTAGCTATATTACGATTGAAAACGAAAAGACACGTTTAATTTATCGTAATATGCTTTCCGTGCCCATTAATCTGAACTTTGTAAGTAAGGCACTTTTTGACACGGACAAAATGGCGAGCGCAAAGCATGTGGAGCAGCGTGAGCTGACGGAGAAGGATAAAAAGACTCTGTCTAAGCTGGGTATTACTCTGCCCAAGCCCGAGGTGCAAAAAATCGCGCCGCAGTATGATCGTGTTGTGCTGCTGATTCTCGAGTCCATGCATCGCGATTATATTAATTATTACAATGAAAATATTCCGGAGAAGGCGACGCCTTATTTAAATAAGCTCGTGATTCGCTATCCCCATCTGAATAAATTTTATTCCTCAGCTGTGCCGACGACGCAGGGCCTGAATGCGACCTTCCGTTCCCATATCATTATGGATAAGGATTTGCCGGGACGCGGCACTCCCTCTGTTTTCCGTACGGTGCAGGAGGCAGGCTACAGGGGCATCTTTATGAATGCCTCCAGTCAGTATTATGCTAATGAGCTGCGCGAATATCCGGAGCAGTTTGGTATGCAGGAGTACATCGCCAAGGAGCAGCTGGAAAAATTCGGCTACACAGGTGCGAGTGGCTGGGGCTATCATAATGACGTGATGTATGAGCATACGCTGCGCATCTTAGACGAGAATCGTGGCAAGAAGCTTTTCCTTGTGACGAAGACACTCGACATGCATCAGCCCTATCCCTATACGGGCTACCAATGGGCGGAGATGCCTGAAGGAGTGCGTGATAACCCTAATGCGACTGTGCGTGGCGTTTACTGGGTTGATAAAACTATTGAGCATTTCTTCACCGAGGCTGAGAAGCGGGGTTTGATGGATGATCGTACGCTTTTCATTATTACCAGTGACCATAATCCGCACAGTGGTGGCGAATATACGCAGCTGGTGACGCAGGCCAATGATAAGCTGAGCATTGCGCCCATTCCTCTGATTTTCATTAGTAAGAATCTGCGCCCGCTCGATAGGCTGCATACGAATGAATATGCTTCGCAAATCGATATCGCACCCACGCTGCTTTATCTCTTGGGTCTTGATATTCCTGAGAAATTCATGGGACGCAATCTTTTGCAGGAATATGATATTCCCTTTGCTTTAGGCTATTTCGGAGGCAAGGCCTTCTATTGGTCGGAGGGTAAGCACTTTGTCGACCAAATGGATAATCCCACTCCGAATGATGAGGAGGATGCGCTGAGCAATTATATTATCCATAATTATGGGCTTTGGCATCAACAGAACTAGGTGCGTTCAATTGCAAATTTAAAAGTATTATGTATACAATGCCGACGGGACTACACAGCCGTCGGCTTTTGTTTTATAATAGTTACACAAAACCTAATTTTAAAATTTGGAGGGGTATTATTATGTTAATCTTAGGGTGTATTCTAGTGCTTATAACCTTGGCTCTATTAATCAAGCGTTATGAAGCAAGAATGGTACTGGTTGCTGCTGGTATCGTAATGTGTATTTGTGCAGGTAATCCAATGGCTTCCTTAAATGCCTTTGCTAAAGGTATGGGTAGCAGTATGATTTCTTCTGCCTGCTCTAGTATGGGCTTTGCGCTGGTAATGCGTTTTACTGGTTGCGATAAGCATTTAATCAACTTCCTGGCGAAGATTTTGACCAAGGTAAATATGTTGATTATTCCTGGTGTTGTGTTTGCTACCTATGCTGTAAATATTGCTCTGCCCAGTGCTGCAGGCACATCTGCTGCTGCAGGTGCAATCTTTATTCCTATTATGATGGGTGCAGGTGTACATCCTGCGATGGCTGCAGCTGCAGTAAAATGTGGTACCTATGGCAGTATGCTGAACCCTGGCTTGGCTCATAACCCTTTTGTAGCTAAAATTGCGGGCGTCGATGTAATGGACGTTATCGCATTCCATTATCATGCTAATATTGCATCTTTGATTGTAGCTGCAATTGCTATTACGGCTATTGCTTATATTACTAAAGAAAATAAGGGCCATGTTTGCGAAGGCTTGGAAATGGAAGAGAATTTTAAAATCAATCCTCTGTATGCATTGATGCCCATTGTTCCTATTGCTATTTTATTATTAGGTGCTACGAAGATTGTTCCAGCTTTCAAGATGGGCGTTGCTCAGGCAATGATTATTGGCTGTATTTTGGCTCTGATTGTTACCAGAACTAATCCTGCTGATTTAACGAAGAGCTTCTTTGATGGCATGGGTAAGGCTTATGCAGATATCATCGGTATCATCATTTCTGCTGGCGTATTTGTAGCAGGTATGAATGCTATGGGCCTTGTTAAAGCATTCACTAATGCAATGCTGAATAATCCTGCTATCGTTAAGCTGTGTGCCGCTGTAGGTCCGTTCCTGCTGGGTGTAATTGTCGGCTCTGGTGACGCTGCTACCTTCGCCTTCAATGAAGCAATTACTCCCCATGCTGCTGAATTTGGTATGACTCCTGTACAAATGGGTTCTATGGCAACCTTGGGTGGCACCCTTGGTCGTACCATGTCTCCTATTGCTGGTGCAACCATTATCGTAGCAGGTATTGCTGGTGTTAACCCCATGGAAATTGCTAAGAGAAACACTATTCCGATGATCCTTGCTATGATCGTTGGTATGTTCATCCTGGCTATGTAATTTATTTAGTGCGTGAGGTGCATATATGAAAAAAGCTACTATTGCATTAACCGGTGACTCTTTTATCACTCAACGCTTGCCCCGTGATGGCAAATTTGCTGCTCTGCAGAGTTTTTTAAGCAAGCATGATGTGCGCTTCACCAATTTCGAAATCCTTTTGCATGATTTTGAAGTATATCCTGCTCCCGTAAGCGGTGGCACTTGGGCGGTTGCTCGTCCCGCTGTGCTGCAGGACTTAAAGGATTTAAGCTTTAATATGTTTACTTGGGCTAATAACCATACTATTGACTGGAATCTAGGTGGTATCCTGACTACCATGAAGCATCTGGATGATAATGGTTGTCTGCATGCTGGCGTTGGTCGTAATCTGGAGGAGGCTTGCCAACCTAAATATCTCGATACACCTAATGCGCGTGTAGCAATTATTGGCGTAACTTCCACTATGAATGAATGGGGTATGGCCTCTAACCCTCGTCGAGATGTGTTAGGTCGCCCTGGTGCTAACGTTCTGCGTTATCAGGCTATTCATAAGGTAAAGCCAGCAGAGCTGGAGCAGTTGAAGCAAATCGTTGAGCAAACTGAGGTTAATGCTAATCGTCTTCTCAATGAAAAAGAGGGCTTTACAAAGCCCTTAACTGGTGGCTATTTAATCGGTAATATTCGCTTCGAGGCTTCCGATACTCCTGGTACTGAAACAAAAATGAATGCTAAGGATGCGGAACGCATTGTCCGTGCCATTAAAGAAGCCAAGCGTCAGGCTGATATTGTACTGGTAAGCCATCATAGCCACGAGCGTAAAGGTTTGGACAAGCATTTGCCAGCAGATTTTGCTCGTGATTTTGCTAAGCTGTGCATTGATAGCGGCGCTGATGCCTATGTAGGTCATGGCCCGCATATCTGGCGTGGTATTGAAATTTATAATGGTCATCCGATTTTCTATAGCTTGGGTGATTTTATTTTCCAAAATGATTGCGTAGAGCGTCAGCCGACTGAATTCTACAACCTTTATGATTTGGGTCCTGAAAATACTGTTGCTGACGGCTTAGATGCGCGTAGTGCTAATGATACCCGCGGTTTGGCGGTAGATCATCAGTGCTATGAATCTGCGATTGCTTCTTTTGTTATTGAAGATGGCAAAATTAGCAAGATTGAGCTGCATCCTTTAGAGCTTAACTTCAAGGCTGGCCGTGCTATGCGTGGTAGACCTGGTTTTGCTGACCGAGCAACTGCTGACCGTGTGTTAAGTGAAATTAGTGAGCTTTCCGCACTCTATGGGACTACCATCGTCAATGTCGATGGCGTTGGTATTATCGAAATTAAATAAGTTTGTTCAAAACAACTATTATAAAGCTAATGCGTAGGTTAAGCCTACGCATTAGCTTTTTTATTTGCTCTAATTCCAGCAGATAGGTTATAATATATCGTGGAGGTTTAGAGATATGGATATTACAACCTTTATTGATAAATTACAAGGCTATGAAGGGGTTAATGTTTTTAACCCTTGGCGTGACTACGACCCTGCTACCGAAGTGGGACCGAAGGCTTCCGCGCAGCGCACGGCGCACCTTAGACGTTATTTGGAGCTGCGTCCGGAGGCACATTACCTCTTTATCGCAGAGGCGTTGGGTTACCAGGGAGGGCACTTCAGCGGCATTGCCATTACCTCGGAGCGCATCCTATTGGGTGAGCATAAGGACGTGCGTCCTGAGACTGTACTTGGCGAATATATCAGCGAGTATCAGCGTACTAGCAATCCCCAAAGTATTTTGCTTAATGCTACGCAAAAAGCGAAGGGCTTCAATGAGCCCACGGATACCGTTGTCTGGAAGGTGCTTGCGCAGCATGGCTTAGGCGCCTTTGACGTTATTTTGTGGAATATTTTTCCCTTTCATCCCCATAAACCGGGACAGCTTTTGACCAATCGTACGCCCTCGGGCAAGGAACTGGATATCGGTGTTGAGTACGCGCAAATGCTGCTCGAGCTGGTGCCAGGGATGCAAATCATCGCCATCGGTCAAAAGGCAGCGGATACGCTCGCACGGTACGGCATAGCTTGTACTGCCGTAAGACACCCTTCTATGGGCGGCGCGAAGCAGTTCGAGGCGCAGGTGGCAGAGATTCTTGGAGGTGGCGGTCGTGGGTGTGGACGCTAAAGCACAAATCCAGCCTGAAGTGACTACTGTCGATTTACAGAACGTTGCAACGCAGACGCATTATATTACGCGGGAGCAGGCGCTGAATGTGGCGCTGAATATTGGCAAGGTGCTTTTAAAAAGCGGTGCCGAGACCTCGCGCGTGGAGGATACTATTGCGCGCTTTTGCCGAAGCTTTGGTTATACTGATGTGAATGTCTTTGCGACACCAACGATGATAATTATCGGTGATGAGACGACGGCGAATGCCTCCCTCATGTGCCGTATTCGCTATCGCAGTAATAATTTGAGCAATGTGAAAGCAATTAATGATTTTTCCTATGGAATAAAGCCCGAGACCTTCAACTATGACGAGGCAATGAGCCTTTTGCACGGTCTGCTGCAAAGCAAGCCACCCTATGGCAAATGGACCTGCTGCTTAGCCTCTGCTGTTTGCTCAGCAGCCTTTGCCAGCATGCTGGGCGGAAATAGTCATGACTTTTTGGCTGCCTTCGTAACGGGTGGTATGGCGATGGTGTTCCTGCGCCAACTGGACAGCTTTGGCTTTAGTGCGTTTTGGGAAAATGCTGTAGCAGGTGCAGCTATCGGTGCTTTAGCGATTAGCTGCTGTGCTGTGAGCGTGCAGTGTACGCGTACGAATATTATTGTAGGCTCGCTGATGCCCTTTTTGCCCGGTCTTGCCTTTACGAATGGCCTGCGTGATTACCTGAGCGGGGATCTTATCAGTGGTAATAGCCGCATTGCAGAGGCCTTGCTTTTTGCAGTGTCCATTGCTTTTGGTCTGGCCTTTGTACTTTTACTGTGGTATCGCTGGGGTTGGGACCTTTGGCCCACGATGCGATAGCTCCGCTATAGAGGAGATACTATGATTTTACTAGATTATTCGGCAGCCTTTGCCTTTGCTGTACTCTCCACTGTTGCCTTTGGCATTCTTTTTCAGGCGCCCAAGCGGTCGCTGCTTGTCTGTGGCGTGGTGGGAGCAGTGGGCTGGCTGGTCTATATATATTTGCGCCATGCAGAAAGCCTAGATTCCTTCTATGCGAATCTGGCGGCTTCTGTAGCAGTGGCGCTGTTAAGTGAGCTGGCTGCGCGCTTAATGAAGCAGCCGGTAACGATTTTTGTTATTCCTGGGATATTTCCTATTGTACCGGGACTCGCCATGTATAATGGTATGACCCAAATTATTGAAAAGCAGTATGACTACGGTATGTCACTGCTGCTACAGGCAGGAATGGATGCCTCTGCCATCGCATTGGGGATTATGTTCGTAGGTAGTTTTGTTAGAGTTATAGAGCTGAGTAATGAAAGGAGAAGGTGGCGTGGATGATAATAATGTTATAGCATGTACGACTATGAGTCGCACCGAGCTCCTGGAGGTCGCTTTAAATATGGGGGAAGTGCTCCTGAAAAGTGGTGCAGAAACCTCGCGGGTGGAGGACACTCTGACGCGTTTCTGCAGAACCTGTGGCTATCACGAAATGACTGTTTTCGTTACGCCAACCTTGATTCTCATTGGCGATAAAACTTCTCCTAATTCAACGATGATGTGTCGAGTACACGCTAGAAGTACTAATTTGAGTAATATTAGTGAGCTCAATGAATTTTCCTATAGCATTAGTCGTGAGCCTATTAGCTATAGCGAGGCAATGAGTAAGCTCAAGGATTTTCAGTCACGACGTCCGCCCTATGGCAAGTGGAGCATTTGCCTTGCTTCTGCCATCTGCTCAGCGACCTTTGCGGGGATGCTGGGCGGTAATAGCCATGATTTTATGGCAGCGTTTATCACCGGTGGTCTGGCCATGGTACTCTTAAAGCAGCTGGGGGGCTTTCGCCCCAGTGCCTTTTGGGAAAATGCGCTTGCCGGGGCTGCTATTGGCGCGCTGACCATCTTCTGCTGTGCTATGAGCGTGCAATGTACCAAGACGAATATCATTGTAGGCTCCCTCATGCCCTTCGTGCCGGGTGTGGCCTGTACTAATGGCCTGCGCGATTATATGGCGGGTGATCTCGTCAGCGGTAATAGCCGTATTGCGGAAGCATTGCTTTTTGCTATTTCCATTGCTATTGGCCTCGCCTTTAGCTTATTAATCTGGTATCATTGGGGGTGGAATTTATGGGTCGACAAGTAAGGTTTAAGGCTGCACTTGGGCTCATGAACCTGCAGCCTTTAGTTAGACGTGGGGAGGTGGCACTGTGCCGATAAATTATTATACTGCACTGCTCTTCTCCTTCTCTACGACAGTAGCCTTTGCCGTGTTGTTGCAGGCTCCGCGCAAGACACTGCCCATCAGTGGCGTAATCGGCGCCGTGGGCTGGGTGGTCTTTCTCTATGTGCGCAAGGAAATGGGAGCGAGCTCCTTCTATGCTAATATTTCTGCAACACTGGTTTTGGCTCTTCTGAGCGAGCTAGCCGCGCGCATATTTAAGCAGCCGGCGACAATTTTTGTCATTCCGGGAATTTTCCCGATTGTCCCTGGCCTTGGCATGTATAATGGTATGGCGAAGCTCATTGAAAATAATTATGAGGAGGGCGTGAATACACTTTTGACGGCGGGCCTGGATGCAGCAGCAATTGCTCTAGGCATCATGTTCATGGGTAGTATTTTCCGCGTCATAAAAATCAGCAGTGAGAAGGAGCGCCTACGCAAAATTATTGGCTCGCGACCGAAGCTGAAGAAAAAATCTTGAGAGAAAATGTGATGTGAGGGGAAAATGGGTTTAATTGAGCTAATTTTATTAGGCGTGAGTCTCGCTATGGACGCCTTTGCGGTATCCATCTGTGGGAGTATGGTGTTGGCGCCGACGGCTAGGCTGGCGGGGGCACTGCGCTTTGGTATTTGGTTTGGCTTTTTCCAATTTTTGATGCCTGTCATTGGCTATTTTGGGGCGATTTCTTTTATTGAGTATATTACGGCCTATGACCATTGGCTGGCGTTCGCGCTTTTGGCGTACCTAGGTGTGAATATGATTCGCGAGGCCAGCGAGTCCTGTAGCATTAAGCATAGCTACACCGTGAAGGAGATGGCTGTGCTCGCAGTTGCGACGAGTATTGATGCACTGGCCGTGGGTATTAGCTTGGCCTTAGTGAATACCAATATTTGGCTCGCATCCTCAATTATCGGCGTAGTGACTTTTGCGATTGCGACCTTTGGCGGACTATGTGGCTTCCGTCTGGGGTCGGCTGTGGGTAAGAATGCGAATATCGTTGGCGGCCTGGTGCTTATTTGTATCGGCGTGAAAATCGTGCTGGAGCACACGGGCTGGCTGTAATTTTTAGAGGAGGTAATTATTTTGGTAAATGTTAATAAAGAGCGTATGCTCGCAGAATTTAAGGAAATTGTAGCTATTCCCTGTCATACACTCAAGGAGCGTCCTGTATTCGATTATTTGAAGGATAAGCTGGAGGGCCTCGGCTTCACGGTCGAGGAGGACGATGCGGGCCAGCAGCTCGGCGGCAGCTGTGGTAATCTGTGGGCATTTCTCGCTGGTAATAAGGCAGGTGCTACACCTGTGCTCCTCTCTGCCCATATGGATGGCGTGGAGCCCTGTGGTGGCACGACGGTAGTGCTCAAGAATGGCGTGCTCTATAGCGATGGCACTACTATTCTCGGTGGTGATGATAAGTCCGGCGTGGAGGCTATCTTAGAAGGCGTGCGTCTGCTTTTAGAGAGCGGTGCTGAGCATGGCGATATCCAGGTGCTCTTCACAATTGCGGAGGAGGGCGGTGTAAACGGCTCTCGTTGCATGGATAAGACGAAGCTGCGTGCAGAGGTTGGCTATGCGCTTGATGGCGAGGGTGCGCCCGGTGAGATTGTCGTTGGTGCGCCGGGGCAGTATCGCTACAGCATTGAGGTGCATGGTAAAAAGGCTCATGGTGGCCTGGAGCCGGAGAAGGGCATTAATGCCATCATGATTGCGGCTAAGGCTTTGGCGGATGTAGAGCGCTATGGTCGCATTGATGAAGAGACTACGGCTAATATCGGCATTATTGGTGGCGGTGTAGCGACGAATGTGGTACCTGATTTAGTAACAATTCAGGGCGATGCGCGCAGCCGTAATAATGAGAAGCTCGCTGCGATTCGCGACGAGATTGTCAATACGATTGTTGCCAGTGCTGAAAAATACGGTGCTAAGGCTGTAGCCAATGTGGAGCATAAATACGATTCCTTCCTCGTAGCGGAGGAGAGCAGAGTAGTGGAGCTGGCAAAGCAGGCCTGCGCTATGTATAGCTTTGAGCCCAATGTGGGCCTGACGGGCGGCGGCAGTGATGCCAATTTCATCAATGCAGCCGGTGTGCCCTGTGTAATTCTCGGCACGGGTATGGCCAATGTGCATACGGTGGAGGAATTTCTGAAGGAGGAGGACCTCTATAATAGCGCGCTTATGGTACACGGCATTCTCGTTGCAGCAGCGAAGTAAGGGAGAAGCGTCACCATTTCTGTCTATTTTTAAGTACTCCATAGATAGCGCACAAAAGTTTATTCCTCTCGCGTATTGCGAGGGATAAATCAATAGTATATCGAGGTTAATTCTACAGACTGAAAAATAAATAAATATACAAAAAGCTGAGCTTCTAACGTTATCTTTAAGGATAATTGTTAAGAAACTCAGCTTTTTTATTATTGTTCGCTAATTGTTTGCTGTTTAGCTTAGTGTTTTTTGTTTTTATTTCTCGCTATGCGCCTCTTCCGCCATTTTCTCGGAAGATACCTCTTCCTTTTCAGAAGGAGCTTGTTCTGGCTTATCTGCATCGAGCTCTTCGAGAAGCTCCGTTAGCGCACTATCCTCGGGTTGCTCTTCGGGATGGAGACGATCCTGCGGCTCCTTGATGAGCTCCACCTTCAGCTCTACGCCCATGATTTTCTTAAACCAAGACAGATGATGCTGAATCTGGTGCATCTCAATGGCAGGGATATTATCTGCATGAATGCTTAAGATTGCCAGCTTCTTATTAAAGCTGGTGCTCAGATTATGCACCATGCGCATTTCGGAGTAGTCCAGGCTTTCGGCGAGAGCGAGCAGCAGGGCAAGCTTATTAATCAGCTTCCAGTTGCTCTCGGTAAGAATTTCCTTATAGAAGCGGTCCTTGAAATAATTCTTCGAGACGCCATTATGCCAGCCTGCGATGGCGCTGGTAATGATCTGCTCCTTATGCGTGAGGCCGAAAAGCTTCGCATTCTGAATCATATAGGCGCTGTGGCGTGCATGGGAATAAAAGTTAATCGTAATGCCAATATCGTGCAGGAGGGCTGCCGTTTCCAGCAGACGACGATAATTGCGGCGGACCTTATGCAGCTCCTGCCAACCATCGAACATGGCCAGTGCCAGCTTCGTGATATGGCGTGCATGCGTCGTATCCGTTTCAAAAAGATTGAGTGTGTTCTCGGCGCTGCGCTCAAGAATATTCTTCGCGATGAGAGGAACATTATTTGATTTAGAATAATAATCGTAGAAGAGACCTTCGCGCAGACCGCAGCCACTGGTGATAAGCTTCTTTGCACCCGTAGCCTCGATAAGACAGCTGATAATGCTGCTGCCGGCGAGAATGATATCACTACGCTCCGTGCTCAGACCCGAGATTTTCTTGCGCTGCTCCAGATTGGTCAGGCGCAGCTTATTAAAGAAATTGCGGAAGATGGGCACAGGGTAAGCATAATTATGAATTTTTGTAGCAGGATATTTTTTCGCACGCTGGATAATTTTCGCAACGGTACGCGCTGTACCGCCGACGCCGATAAGGGGCAGGCGACCGTTCTGCTTCAGCCAGGGGTATTGTGCCAGCTTATCCTGAATAAACGCACTTAGGTTATTATAGACAGCAGACGTCATCTCGTTGCGAATATTGAATAGCTCCGTCGTATTAACAGCGCCCAACGGGATGGAGACGCTCTCTAAAATTTTGCGATTTTTAAATAAAATCAGCTCTGTACTGCCGCCACCAAGGTCGAAAATAATACCATTTTTGACGTCCAAGGTATTAATAACGCCTAGATAGCTGATATATGCCTCTGTTTTACCTGAGATAATGTGGAGCTGAATGCCCGTCTTTTCAGCGACCTTTTCAACGAGCTCACCACCATTAATGGAGTTGCGGATTGCCGCCGTAGCTACAGCAATGGTCTTATCCGCTTGGTAAATTTTGCACATGTGAGCAAAGCTGCTCATTGTTTCAATGGTGGAGGTAAAGGCCTCCTCCGTCAGCATATTATCCTCATTCACCTTTTGACTCAGGCGCAGTGCCTCCTTTTGGTTATACACCATATTATAAGCGCCATTCTTATAAATATGGCTAATAACTAGGCGCGCCGAGTTGGAGCCAATATCTATGATTGCTATTCTTTGCATTTTCCTCTCTCCTCCAAAGTTGACCCTCAAACCTTGTACTATATATATTACTCATAAATGTCAAAAATCCTGCGAAACTTCGTCAAATCTGTGTAAAATTATTAAATTCTTGTAAGTTCGCAGGACTTTTGCTGCATATCAAGAATATATAAAATATAACTAGATTGGAAGCAAAATTGGAGGCAAAGACTATGAAACGTAAATCACATACAACATTTGCTGCCATTCATCTAGGCTCAGAAAAAATCAGTATGCAGATTACTGAATATCGCAATCTAGACCGTTGCAAGATTATTGAACGCGTTAGTCGTCGCATTCGCCTAGGTGAAGCCACCTTTAAAAATAAAGTTATTCCCTTTGAATTAGTATCAGAAATTTGCGAGGTTCTCCAAGGCTTTAAACGCCTTATGGAGGAATATGGCGTGGAGGAGTATAAGCTCCAGGCTACAACTGCTGTGCGTGAAGCCAGCAACCAGATTTTTCTTTTAGATCAGATTTATAGCAAGACGGGGCTAGTAGTCGACGTTGTTGATATGCCCCAGGAAATTTATACAAAATTCGTCGCAATTCGTAATACGCTGCGCAATGAAAAAATTTCCAGTGAGCGCGAAGGCATGCTGATGATGGATATTTCCTCCGGCGGACTGGGTGTGACGTTGGTGCAGGATGAGCAAATCCGTTACCAGGAAAATTTCCATGTGGGTATTATCCGCATTAAGGAAAGCTTTGAGCGTAATCGCCGTGAGAGTGTGCATTTTAATAAGGCGTTGACGGAATTTCTTAGTAGCACCATCGGCCCCGTGCGTGATGAATTGGGTCAAAAGTCGGTTCAGTACCTCGTGCTCTCCGGCACGGAGACGGAGCTGCTCCTGCGCATGCTTGGGCTCGACGAGAGCCAAATGGTGCATCGCATTAAGGCCGAGGATTTCCATGCCTTCTTTGCGAAAATGCGGCGGATGAATTTGCCGCAATTAATCAGCGCCTACAAAATTCCCGAGCATGTAGCTGAGCTAGCGCTGCCGACAGTACTGCTTTATGAGCAGCTGCTGCATTTGATTCCGGCGCAGGAGGTTGTTATTACCGGCGATAGCTTTATCGATGGTATGCAGCTCTTGCATATCGGGAGCAAGACGAGTCCCGAGCAGATGAAGGCGTGGGAGCAGGAGCTCATCAGCCTCTTCCACTGCATTGGCAAGCGTTATCTCTACGATAAGCATCACGTACAGCAGGTGGAGCGCTTAGCTGTGATTATTTTTGAAGCTATTGCTAAAAGCTACAGCATGGGCGAATATGAGCGCTTGCTCTTGAGAGCGACCTGCATTCTCCACGATATTGGTAAATATATCTGCATGCGCAGTCACTCGATTTATACCTACCAGCTGATTTGCTCTACGGATATGTTGGGCTTCAGTGATAGTGATAAGCAGATTATTGCACTGGCCTCCTATTATCATGCGAATAAGCTTTTCGATAGAAGCAAGAAAAATGCTCCCGAGGTGCCCCGTGATAAGGTAGCTCTGGTAGCGAAGCTAGCTGCCATTGTGCGCTTGGCTGATGCGCTCGACCGCAGCTATCTGCAAAAAATTCGCAGCTGTACCGTCAGCGTGAAGGATAATAAGCTCAAGATTCAGGCCGTGAGCAAGGAGGACCTGGCACTGGAGCTATGGACCTTTGAGGATAAGGCCGACTTTTTCGAGGAAGTATATGGTATGAAGCCAGTATTAGAACGGGTGGATAAATAATGAAAGAGCTAGATTTAAATAAACCGGAATATTTTTATAATCGTGAATTGAGCTGGCTGAAATTCAATCTGCGTGTCTTGAAGGAAGCCATGTTTAAGGAGGCGCCCTTACTGGAGCGCTTGAAATTTATCGCTATTTCTGCCTCTAATTTAGACGAATTTTTCATGGTGCGTGTAGCGGGCCTGTGGAATAGCTATGATAATGGCGTAGAAAAGGTTGATGCGACAGGTCTTTCTGTCAAGGAGCAGCTCGACGCTATCGCTGAGTCCGCCCATGAGCAGATTCGCACGCAGACGAAATACCTGATGGCACTGATGGGGGAGATGGATGCAGTAGGCCTGCATTTCCGTCGTGTGGAAAGCCTGAGCGACATGGGGAAGGACTGGTTGGAGGAGTACTACCGCGAGGTTATTTATCCCGTACTAACTCCCATGGCCGTCGATGCTTCACGTCCTTTTCCTTTCTTGGCGAATAAGACCCAAAATCTGGCTGTGGAGCTTATTAAATCCGATGGCGAACACAGCATGGGTCTCATTCAGGTGCCCTCCGTACTGGACCGCATTCTGGAGGTTCCCCCGGAGGAGAAGCGTACCTTCGTTTTCCTCGAGGATATCATTGCCAGCCATTGTCAGGATCTTTTCAAGGGCTGCCAGATTCTCGATGTGGTACCCTTCCGTGTAACACGTGATAGTGACCTTGACCTTGAGGAAGAGGAGAGCGTCGACCTCTTGAAGGAGGTCGAGGAGTCCCTGCGCAAGCGTAAACGTGGCGCCTGTGTACGTCTGGAGCTCTTTAAGACGAATAATAATCGCATTAAAAAATTCCTCGAGGAAAATCTCGATGTTTCCGACCTCGAGGTATACGAAATAAATGGCCCGTTGGACCCGACCTGTTTCTTTAAATTTACAGGCCTCAAGGGTATGTGGCCCTGGCTCTATGAGCCATTTGTGCCCCAGCGTCCGCTGGAGCTGCCTGATGATAGTGATCTTTTTGCGGCTATTCGTCAGAAGGATATTATTTTGCATCATCCCTACGAGACCTTCGATCCAGTGGTAAAATTTGTCAGCGATGCTGCGGACGATCCGCAGGTGCTGGCGATTAAGCAGACGCTGTATCGTGTCAGCGGCAATAGCCCCATCGTTGCAGCGCTCGCGCGTGCTGCGGAAAATGGTAAGCAGGTCACAGTACTGGTAGAGCTGAAGGCACGCTTTGACGAGGAGAATAATATTCTTTGGGCGCGTCGTCTGGAGAAGGCAGGCTGCCATGTAATTTATGGCCTCGTGGGCCTCAAAACCCATGCGAAGATTATCCTCATCGTGCGCAAGGAGGACAATGGTATTAAGCGTTATGTACACCTGGGCACGGGTAACTATAACGACAGCACGGCGAAGCTCTACACCGATATTGGCCTGATGACGGCAAATGATGAGTTCGGTAGCGATGCTTCAGCCTTCTTTAACCTGCTCAGTGGCTATGGCGAACCTCCCGTATGGAATAAGCTCGTAATGGCGCCGCTTGGTCTGCGCGAGAAGATTTACTCCCTCATTGATAACGAAATCAATATGGTCAATATGGGCAAGGGCGGGCACATTATTGCGAAGATGAACTCCCTCATCGATTATCCTGTTATTCAAAAGCTGTACCAGGCTTCCGCAGCGGGTGTACATATCGACCTTATCGTGCGCGGTATCTGCGGCCTGCGCACGGGTATTGAGGGCATTAGTGAGAATATTACGGTGCGCAGCATCGTTGGCCGTCAGCTGGAGCACAGCCGTATCTTCTGGTTTGCCAATGGTGGCGAGGAGCAGCTGTATTTGTCCAGTGCGGACTGGATGCCGCGTAATCTGAATGACCGTGTGGAGCTCTTCTTCCCTGTGGAGACCGAGGAGCATATAACTCGCATTAAGGGGCTCTTGGAGCTTTATTTGCGTGATAATGTGGGCGCGCATATGATGCAGTCTAATGGCACGTATCGCCGTGTGCATAATAAGCTGGAGCCTGTGAGCGCGCAGGCGGCGCTGTATGAGATGGCGCAGCTGGCGGTTACGAGTGATAAGCTGCCGATGGAGCAGAGACTACAGCCTGTGTTCAGCAGACGGTAAAACGTAATTAACCTCTCAGTCAGCTCGTAAACTCGCTGACAGCTCCCCTTTGAAGGGGAGCCTTTACATGAGCTTTGGTTAGTTATACAAGCGAAATTGAGCAATTAGTTAATCAATAAGCGAACTTGAGATTTGCAGTGAATGAGTGGTTGGGTCAATGGAAGCGAGTGGTTTAATATACTGGCGCTTTTTTCGAACAAGATGGTACCCCGAAGCTTCCTTATTGAACCCCACGAAATGAACGTCCGCAAATCGAGGTGAGCGTTTGATAACTAATTGCGAATGACTTTTAACTGCATAATTAAAACCCAAATATTGCCATAATCGCCACAAATTGCTATAATAATTAGCAGAAGAGGGGGATTGAAGCATGAACACATTTACTGTAACTCTGAACTATAATTGTAACTATGGCTTTGTAGAATATAACGAAGAGAC
>JAXEPX010000046.1:0-32875 GCA_034117325.1 Phascolarctobacterium sp.
AAGATTGGCGACCAAGAGGTGCGTGTTCAAATCGGTCGTCGCGACCCCGGTCCTAATGCTGATGAGGAATGCTATCTGCACTTCCTGCGCCCCTTCTGGTACAAGGTTAACGAATAAGTTTTCTTATTGCTGACAATTACACAGCTGCCTACGCTAGCGACTTTCTCACGCAGGCGCAAAAAGGCCCCGAGCAAATGAGTGAATCTCAAAGCTCGGGGCTTTCTTTATTCTTATTTCGTGCTTTTCAAAACGTAGAACGGGTCCACATTTTGACCGTCCACTATTACCTCATAATGTAAATGCGGCCCTGTGCTATAGCCACTGCTACCGACAAAGCCGATAATTTCACCCTTGATGACCTGCTGACCAGTACTTACTGCTAGTCCACTCATATGTCCATAGGCCGTTTCATACCCATTGCCGTGCTGTAGCTTGATATAGCGCCCATAGCCACCATTCCAACCAGCCTGCTCCACTGTACCTGCAGCCGTAGCATATACAGGCACACCAAAATCAACCGCGATATCTAAGCCCTGATGATACTCAAAGCCCTTATTCACAGGATCCACTCTGCCGCCATAATTACTACTTATGACACCACCATCCGTTGGCCAACGGTCTGGAAAAGAGGCCATTGTTCCACTGCGCCCCTCGATTTCACCCAGCAGTTCACTGACTGATTTTTGGGTGTCCGTAATCATGCCACTCATATTTACATTACGCGCCTCTAAAATAGCCATGGTGCTGGCAACATCAAGCTTACCACTGCCTCCCTGCCCATTGCTAGTATACGTGCCGCTTGCACTTTCGCTCTCTACGATGCCACTCACACCCGTTCCCAGCTTTGAGCTATCCACATCGCGAATAATAGCCCGACGCAACTTTTTCTCTAAATTACTGATTTCCGACATATCGCGCAGCATCTTTTCATTATCCTGCAACAGCTTTACCAGCTGCTCCTGCTGCTCCTTTTTATGCGCTTTATATTCACTAAACTCCGCTGCCTCACTACGATAATCTGCTAGCTGTAGATAAAGGTAGCCCGCAGCACCAACTGCCCCTGCTAGCGCCAGGCAAGCAGCAGCGATCCCCATTTTTAGCTTCCCATAGGTAAAATTCACCACTCTGCCATTAGGCAAATGTAGCTCACAAACCTTGTCCTGCATTTTATTACTCTTACCTCACTTAAACAAACCAAAGCGCTGCCCCAAGGCCAAAATTCTGCGACCAACAAAGGGCACGTTGTCCAAGTCTTCTTTATTCAAACCACCAAAACCCAATAATGCCAACGCATACGTCGGCACAGCCGCTGCCATAGCAAAAAGCACGCACCACATGCCTAAGGACTCCGTCAACGCCAGCACTGCATAAATCACAGCACCCATCACACCCGATGCAAGTAGTGGCTTCAAAAGGCTACCCAGCGAGAAGGTAAAGCCTGTGTATTTATAAATAAAGGCCATATTGATGATAGCTGCTACGGCAAAGTCGGCAACTGTTGCGAGAGATGCACCTTTAATGCCAAGGTACGGAATTGCGGTCAACCACCAGCTCAGCACTACCTTCACTACGCAGGCCAGGATCATATTCGCAACAGGAATCGCGGTCTTGCCTAAGCCCTGCAGGATACCAGTACTGATTTGGTGCATACCCAAAAAGAGAATGCCCACACTCATCATCTGAATCGCGCCCGCAGCACCGGGAGCATTATAAATAAGCGCAGCTACCTTCTCTGCGAGGAAGAAAAGCCCCATAAAGCAGGGGAAGGTAATAATCATGGCTACACGAAAAGCTAGACGAATCTTCTCGCGAATAGCATCAAAGCGTTCCAGTGTACGCGATTCACTAATTGAAGGCACGAGACTAATCGTCATTGCCGCCGTAAAAATCGTCGCCAGATTAACTAAAGGCACCGCCATACCCGTCAGATAGCCAAAAAGCTCCGTCGCATGGCGCACACTAAAGCCAGCCACCTCGAGACGCTGCGGCACAATCAAAAGATCAAGATTAGCGCCAATGGGCAGCATCAGGCTGGTCAAGGAAACCGGCAGAGCTAATTTCAAGAGGCGTTTGATAATGTGACCCGCACTCTCAACAGGAATGCTATCATCCTGCGCCTCAATTTCCGCATGCAGACGCTGCTTAAGTCTACGATAGAACCACATCAGCACGAGGAGTGCGCAGAAGGCGCCTGCACCCGCGCCCATACTTGCGCCACCTGCGGCATAAGCCAACCCATAGGGCATGAAAAGGTCCGCAAAGACGAGCATCGTAATAACGCGCACCAGCTGCTCTACAACCTCACTCGTCGCTGTAGGCGTCATGATTTGCCAGCCCTGCAGATAACCGCGGAAGCTCGCCAGGAAGGTTACAAAGAAAACCGCCGGAGCAAGTGCAATGATGGAATAATAGGCACGAGAGTCACGTATAATATGCTGATTGATCAGGAAATCAGCTCCAAAAAACAATGCTGAAGAAAAGAAGAGACCTGTTATCAAAAGAAGGCGTAACGAAACATTAAATACGCGCTTCGCACCACGATAATCCTTATTAGCCAGCTTTTCAGAGGTGATGATGGAAATAGCTACAGGTACACCCGCAGAGGAAACCGTGATAGCCATGAGATAAATCGGGAAGCCCATCTGATAAAGGCCGATACCCTCGCCACCTAATACTCGGGAAAGAATAATCCAGTTTAAAGAGCCGATTACTTTAACTACGATACTCGAAATGGTTAGGATCATCGTGCCCTTTAAAAACTTACTATTTGAATTATCGGTAGAATTAGTAGAATTTTGCTTAACTGCGCTCATAAAAACCGCCTTATATTTAGAAATAGTCGTTCAGTATAATTATCCTCTTTTCCGTTGAAATTTACAAGCTCTCTTTACAAAAAAGTCATAAAATATTGCTAACTTTTCCCTTGAATAATTCTCTCAGTATGCTAAAATTAATATATAAACAGGGCATAGACTTATCAGAAATGATAGTATTTCCCTAGCAGCTTACTTAGAAAATTAATTAATTAATAATGATTATTGACAATAAAACTATGTTATGTTAATATATGAGTGTCAAGGTGTACCGAAGTAGTCGGTACAAAAATGCTCATTAATTATAATTATAAAATTTGGAGGGACTACCAATGAAAAAATTCGTTTGTCAAGTATGTGGCTATGTATATGAAGGCGAAGCAGCTCCGGCAGCTTGCCCCCAATGTAAAGCTCCCGCTAGCAAATTCACTGAAATGGCTGGCGAAATGACCTGGGCTTGCGAACACGTTGTAGGTGTAGCTTCCGACGTTCCGGAAGATATCAAAGCTGACCTGCGCGCTAACTTCAACGGCGAATGCTCCGAAGTAGGCATGTACCTGGCTATGGCTCGCGTTGCTCATCGCGAAGGCTATCCGGAAATCGGCCTGTACTGGGAAAAAGCTGCTTATGAAGAAGCAGAACATGCTGCTAAATTCGCAGAACTGCTGGGCGAAGTTCTCACCGATTCCACCGAGAAAAACCTGGCTATGCGTGTAGAAGCTGAAAACGGCGCAACCGCTGGCAAAAACGACCTGGCTAAACGCGCTAAAGCTCTGGGTCTGGATGCTATCCATGACACCGTTCATGAAATGGGCCGCGACGAAGCTCGCCATGGCAAAGCATTTGCTGGCCTGCTGAAACGCTATTTCGGCAAATAATTTAAGCTGAGCTTAAACCATTATCCCCGCTCTTAATTGAGCGGGGATTTTTATTTTGTGTAAAATTTACTACAATTTCTCGCTTTTTCTCCTTAATCTTCTTTATAAAATCTGTAATTTGTGATATTATATATAATCAAGACTGGTATTTAATGACATATATTATCACTAATATACAGGTGGCTAAATAAATGCTTATTAAGAATTATTTTCATTATCCTGCTTTTTTAGCTATAGAAGGCAAAAGCTGTGTAATCATCGGCGGCGGTCAGGTAGCGGCTCGCAAGCTACAGACCCTTTGTGAGGCTGGAGCTAAGGTCACAGTAATCGCTCCTGATTTTTGCACTGCGCTTCAAAATATAGCATTGAAATTTCATAGTCAGATGATTTCCGCTACATATGATAGTAGTTATCTACAAGGTGCTTTTATTACCATAGCAGCTACAAATGATAAGGCCATCAACCGCCAAATCACTGAGGACGCTCCTCTGCTCTGCAATAATATTACAGAACCAGAGCTAAGTAATTTTATTGTACCTTCTGCTATCAAGCAGGGCAATATCACGCTAGCACTAGCAACAGGTGGTATGCCTGCCTTCACGCGCCTCTTGAAGCAACGTCTTCAGCATGTCATTACTCCCGAAATAGCAGATTTTAATGAGTTTTTGCGCAAGCAGCGTCTCGAAGTGCAGCAAATTCCTTCCACTCCCGAGGCTCGTACAGCTTTTTGGCGCAAAACTCTTACCGAAGATTTGATAAATTTAGTAGCAGCAGGTCACGCTGCTCAAGCAAAGGAGAACATCTTAGATGCAATTAACAGTTTTAGGACTCAATCACAAAACAGCCCCGGTTGAGATCCGCGAGCGTTTTAATTTTTCTAATGATCGGGTTGCAAGCATTCTCAGGCGCTTGCGCAATTACGACAATATTCCCGAAGCTATGCTACTATCAACCTGCAACCGCACAGAGCTGTACATGGTTATCGAGAATCCACACGAGGCAGTTCCCTTCATAAAACGTCTTTTAGTACACTTAGCAGGAGAGCATTATAAAAGTGAGTATTTTTATAATCTCACTGGAACTATGTGCGTACAACACCTTTTCCGTGTTGCCTCTAGTCTGGACTCCCTTATTGTAGGTGAAGGCCAAATTTTAAGCCAAATAAAAAACGCTTACCAAATTGCTAGAAATAATGGCAATACAGATACTATTTTAAACACCATTATGAATAAAGCTATTGCTGTTGGCAAGCGTGTCCGCACCGAAACTAAAATTGCTTTCAGCAGTGTTTCCGTTTCCAGTGCAGCTGTGGATTTAGCTATTGATATTCTTGGTGATTTAACCACTGCCAATATTCTCGTAGTTGGCGCAGGACACATGAGCGAACTCACTGCGCGCCACCTCATCGATAAAGGTGCCAAAACCATTTTCGTCAGCAACCGTAATTTGGATCACGCGCAAGAATTGGCTAATAAGTTCAACGGCACTGCTATTCCCTATCGTGCCATGTTTGAGCAGGCTGCTCAGGCTGACATCATTATTACCTCCACAGGTGCTCCCCATTACGTGCTCACAGCCGAGAATCTTGGTCCTCTGCTCCCCGCACGCAATGGTCGCCCTCTTATTCTCATTGATATAGCTGTGCCCCGTGATGTGGATCCCGCGCTGAACGAAATGCCCGGTGTAACCGTATATAACATCGACGATTTGGAAAATGTTGTTGATATTAACAAAAATTTCCGTACCCATGAAGCAAAGGTCGCTGAACAAATCCTCAACGAGGAAATCATTGCCTTGAAGGAACGCTTGCGCTACTACACCATGCGCCCGGTAATGGTCCAATTGCATGATAAAATGAACTTCCTGCGTCAAAAGGTTTTGAAGAAAGCCTTTATTAAGCTACCCAATTTGACGGATGATGAACGTCGTATTATTGATTTAATGACTCAAAGATTAGAGCATAAATTTTTGCGCGAGCCCATGAAGGCCATGAATGCTGTAGCTGGGTCAGCCGAAGAAGAGCGTTATAAAAAAATGATGTGTGAACTATTCCTATTAAACGAAGTTGGAGAGGAGTTTGGTGATGAAAGCCGTATTGAAGATTGGGACTAGACAAAGTCTCTTAGCCCTGTGGCAAAGTAACCACATTGCAGCCTGCCTGCGCGAAAGATATCCAGAATGCGAGGTAGTGCTGAAAAAAATCGTCACCAAAGGTGATAGAATTCTTGACGTTCCTCTCGCCCAAATCGGCGGTAAGGGTCTCTTTACTAAAGAGATTGAAGAGGATTTATTAAGCGGTGAAGTTGACCTCGCTGTGCATAGCCTCAAGGATATGCCCACCGTGCTGCCTGATGGTCTCTGCCTGACCGCTATTACCGAGCGCGCTAATGTTGGCGACGCTTTCGTAAGCAATAAATATGCCAGCTTCGCTGAGCTCCCCCAGGGTGCTGTAGTTGGTACTAGCAGCCTGCGTCGCAAGGCACAGCTGCTCGCTGCGCGTCCTGATTTAGAGATTCGCGACCTGCGCGGTAATGTTGATACCCGCCTGCGCAAGCTGGACGAAGGGCAATATGATGCTATCATTCTCGCAGCTGCAGGACTTGAGCGTCTTGGTCACGGCGACCGCATTAAGACAGTTATTCCGAGCGAGGTATGCCTCCCTGCTGTGGGACAAGGTGCACTGGCTATCGAGTGCCGCTCTAACGACGCCGAAGTACGCGAGATGTTGGACTTTTTAAATGATGTTCCCACCCTGCAGGCTACCACCGCAGAGCGCGCTTTTCTCGGCTTACTTGAAGGCGGTTGCCAGGTTCCCATCGGCGTGCATGCTGATGTAAAAGGCGAAAGCATTAAGATTGAGGCTATTATCGCTGCTTTAGATGGCAGTACTATTTTAAAAGATACGATCGAGGGTTCTGCAAATGACGCTGCAGCTCTCGGCCGTGAATTAGGTAAAAAAATGCTTGCAAATGGTGGTCAGGAAATTCTGGCTGCAATTCTTTAAGGAGAGTGACATAATGACAAAACAGGGTAAAGTATATTTAATCGGTGCTGGCCCCGGCGATCCGGGACTTTTAGGTCTGAAGGCTAAGGAATGCCTAGAAACTGCGGATGCAGTTGTTTATGACCGTTTGGCAGACCCTCGCATTCTCGCCTTCGCCCGTAAGGATGCGGAAATGGTTTACGTAGGCAAGGCTAGCGCTAACCACACCATGCGCCAACCAGATATTAATAAACTGCTCGTTAAATTAGCCCAAGAGGGCAAGACCGTTGCTCGACTGAAGGGCGGCGACCCCTTCGTATTCGGTCGTGGCGGCGAGGAAGCTATTGAGCTGCTCGAGGCTGGTCAGCCCTTTGAGTTCGTACCCGGCGTAACTAGCGCCATCGCCGTTGCTGAATATGCAGGTATTCCTGTAACTCATCGTCACGTAGCCACCTCCTTCGCTGTTATTACCGGCCACGAGGACCCGACTAAGGGCGCCTCCACCATTAACTGGAAAGGCTTAGCTACGGCTGTTGACACTCTCGTTTTCCTGATGGGAGTGGAGAACATCGAAAAAATCTCCAGCCAGCTTATCGCTAACGGTCGTAGTGCTGACTGTCCTGCTGCAGTTATTCGCTGGGGCACTCATCCAGAGCAGCGTACTCTTGTTACTACCTTGGGCCAGGCTGCAGCTGATGTTAAGGCAAATAACCTGAAGCCCCCTGCAATCTTCCTCGTAGGCGAAGTAGTAAAGCTGCGCAGTCAACTGCAATGGTTCGATAATAAGCCTCTCTTCGGTCAAACTATTATCGTTACCCGTGCCCGCGCACAGGCTAGCGAGCTGACCAAGCAACTGGAGGCTCTTGGTGCTAAGGTTATTGAAGTTCCCGCAATTAAAATCGTGCCTGCTAGCGATTACGCTCCGCTGGATGCAAGCATCGCTAAGCTCGCAGAATATAAATGGCTCGTCTTCACCAGCGCTAACGGCGTAGAATATTTCTTTGAAAGACTGCTTGCAGCTGGTAAGGACGCTCGTGCCCTAGCTGGTGTGAAGCTCGCAGCTATCGGCAGCGCTACTGCAGACGCTCTAGCTAAGAAAGGCCTCACGGCAGACCTCATCCCCTCAGCATATAAAGCTGAAGAGCTTGCTGAAGCTCTGGCAGGTGAAATTAACACCGGCGACAAGATTCTCATCGCGCGCGCTAAGGTAGCACGCGAGGTTCTCCCTGAATCCCTGCGCAAAATCGGCGCCGAGGTCGACGTGGTTACCGCTTATGAAACCGTTGCTGACTGCGAGAACAAAGAAGAGCTCGTAGCTGCACTTGAGGATGGCAGTGCTAGCGTTGTGACCTTCACCAGCTCCTCCACTGTTACGAACCTACTTAATGTCCTGGGCGACAAAGCAGAGCTGCTCAAGAAGGTTAACCTCGCAGCCATCGGCCCTGTAACTAGCGACACCTTAAAAAAACATGACTTAATTGCAAATATTGAGGCTGAGGAGTATACTATTCCTGGCTTAGTTAAAGCTATCAGAACTTTTTATAATAAATAATAAACTTATAAACTAATTAGACCGGCGAGAATGTGTCAGATGCGCGAAACGGCGACGACGGCGTATAATAAATACTCCTAGGAGCCGTGACAAAACTGATGGCACATTATCGCCGGTCTCTAGAGGAGATAATAACAATGGCTATTGGTTACCCTACTTATAGACCTCGCCGCACCCGCGCAACCGAAAACCTGCGCGCTATGATTCGCGAGACCGAAGTATCTGTTAAAGATTTAATTTACCCTATTTTCGTTGTTCCCGGCACCAATGTTAAGCACGAAATAGAGTCTCTGCCCGGCAACTACCACTGGTCCCTCGACCGTCTGCCCGAATGCATGGACGAGGTGGCAGCATTAGGCATTCCCGCAGTACTGCTCTTCGGCGTGCCTTCCTACAAGGACGCAGTTGGTAGCAGCGCTTGGGATATGAATGAGCCCGTACAACAAGCATGCAAGCTGATAAAAGCAAATTACCCCGATATCGTCATCATCACTGATGTCTGCATGTGCGAATATACTGAGCATGGTCACTGCGGCGTGCTGCAAAACGGCTGCACCGTTAATAACGACGAAACCCTACCGCTCTTAGCGAAGGTTGCCGTATCCCACTGCGAAGCAGGCGCTGATATGATTGCTCCCTCTAACATGATGGACGGCTATGTAAAGGCAATCCGCGAAGCACTGGACGTAGCTGGCTACAACCATATTCCTATCATGGCTTATTCTGCTAAATTTGCATCTGCTTACTATGGTCCCTTCCGCGCTGCTGCTGATAGCGCACCCTCTGCCGGCGACCGCAAGGGCTACCAAATGGACCCCGCTAACAGCGACGAAGCCCTGCGCGAGGTCGAGCTTGATATCGAAGAAGGTGCAGATATCGTTATGGTTAAGCCTGCTCTGGCTTTCCTTGACGTAGTACAACGTGTACACGAGACCTTCAATCGCCCGCTCTGCGTTTATAATGTCAGCGGTGAATACGCTATGGTCAAAGCAGCTGCCGAAAAAGGTTGGATTGACGAGAAGCGCATCGTTATGGAGACCATGCTAGGCTTTAAGCGCGCTGGCGCGAAGATGATTATTACTTATCATGCTCTTGACGTAGCAAAATGGTTACAGGAGTAGGGGGTTAGTTATCATGGATCATACTAAATCTACTGTTGCTTTTGAAGAAGCCCGCCAATATATTCCCGGTGGTGTCAATAGTCCCGTACGCTCCTTCCGCAGCGTCGGCGGCGTGCCTCCCTTCATTGCAGGTGGCAAGGGCAGCAAAATTTATGATATTGATGGCAATGAATATATCGACTATGTACTCAGCTATGGCCCTCTGCTCATGGGTCATGTGCCTGACTGCGTAACCGAAGCTATTAAAGCTGCTGCTGAAAAGGGCACCTCCTATGGTGCTCCCACTCCTGCTGAAACCGAGCTCGCAAAATTAGTTTGCCGCCTCGTTCCCTCCATGGATCAGGTTCGCATGGTTAATAGCGGTACCGAAGCTACCATGAGCGCTCTGCGCCTTGCTCGTGCTTACACTGGCCGTGACTGCATCGTGAAATTCATCGGTTGCTACCATGGTCATCATGATAGCCTCCTAGTTAAAGCTGGTAGCGGCGCGACTACCTTCGGCGTTCCCGACAGCCCAGGCGTACCCAAAGCAGTTGCTTCCACTACGATTACCGTGCCCTTTAACGATCTGCCCGCACTGGAGCAGGTTTTTGCTGAGCGTGGCGAAGAAATCGCCGCTGTAATCATGGAGCCCACTCCGGGCAACATGGGCCTCGTATTACCTAAACCTGGCTACCTCGAAGGCATTCGTGCCCTCACTCGCAAATATGGCGCTCTCGTCATCTGTGACGAGGTTATGAGCGGCTTCCGCAGCGCACAGGGCGGCAGCCAGTCCCTCTACGACGTTGACCCCGATATCACCTGCCTCGGCAAGGTTATCGGCGGTGGTCTGCCCGTAGCAGCCTATGGCGGCAAGCGTGAAATCATGCAACAGGTTTCTCCTGCAGGCCCCATGTACCAAGCTGGTACCCTGAGCGGCAACCCGCTTGCTATGGCAGCAGGCATCGCAGCGCTGACCTATATGGAAGAAAATAAGGTTTGTGAGAAGCTCGAAAGTATGACTGCTATTTTGACCGGTGGTCTGGAGCGCGCTGCAGCAAAGGCAGGCGTGCCTGTGCAGGTTCATCGCCTCGGCAGCATGTTCACTGTATTCTTCAATGACAAACCCGTCACTGACTTTGACAGTGCAGCAGCAAGCGACCTAGAAGCCTTCAAAATCTACTTCCACTCCATGCTGGAGCAAGGCATTTACCTGCCACCTTCTCAATTCGAAACCAATTTCCTCTCCCTGGCGCATAGCCCTGAAGATATCCAAAAGACCATCGATGCAGCAAGCGTAGCCTTTGCTGAGGTTGCTAAAGCACGCGGCTATAAAGCATAATCGTATATAAAAACTAAAAGCCAGTTAAGCGACCCATTTAGGGCAGCTCAGCTGGCTTTTTATTTATGATATTAAGTTATGCTATTCATATAATTTCCAACCCCAGCGCAGATTACAAAATCTGCGCTGTTTTGCTTACTAAATTGCCGTGATAGCTAGTATTATTGCTTGTCTTGTGATAAAATATTTATATTATGGGTTAGAATGTGCATTTGCCGTTACTTACCCCGAGGAGGCGAGGCTGTGACAATGGAAGAAAGTAAATATGGGACGCTCTACCTATGCGCCACGCCCATCGGCAACCTAGAGGATATGACTCCGCGCGCAGTGCGCATGCTAACAGAGGCTGATATCATCGCCGCTGAGGACACGCGCCACACACTGCAGCTCTTGAACCATTTCAATATTAAAGGACGCCTCGTGCGCTACGATGAGCACAGTAAGGAGAAGCAGGGAGCATACCTTTTGGAACAGCTTCTCGCAGGTAAGAACGTGACCCTCGTGAGCGATGCTGGCTTTCCCGGTATCGCCGACCCAGGTGAAGCACTTGCAAAGGAATCTATTGACGCAGGTGTAAGAGTAGTACCTGTCCCTGGTGCAAATGCTGCTCTATGTGCTTTAATTGCATCGGGGTTACCCACCTATCCCTTTTTCTTTGGCGGCTTTCTGCCGAAGAGCAAGCGTAATAGGCGTGAACAGCTCGAAGCTTGGAAGTATATCCCTGCAACTATGATTCTCTATGAAGCACCTCACCGTATTGAAGAGGTACTCAAGGATATCCAGGAAACCTGGGGCGACCGTCCCTTAGCTGCAGCACGCGAGCTGACAAAGCTACATGAGGAGTTCTACCGCGGCAGTGTGAGCGGCTGTTTAGAATGGCTGGCAGCAGGTAATGTGCGAGGCGAATTTTGCCTTGTTATTGGCGCAAGCACGGAAAAGGCGCCTGCACTAGAGGAAGAGCTGGAACCCTTGGACGAGGTGCGACAGCTGATTGCATGCGGTATTGATAAAAAAACTGCTCTGGCACAGATTGCCAAAAAACGTAAAATCCCCAAACGGGAGCTATATAATCAATTAATTTCTGAAGGAGAAGAGGTTAAAGTATGACGAAACCGACCTATTATATTACAACCCCTATTTATTATCCCAGCGATAATCTGCATATTGGCCACGCTTATTGCACCACTATCGCTGATACGCTGGCACGTTTTCATCGTCTGAAGGGCGAGGATGTATGGTTCCTCACCGGTAGTGACGAGCACGGTCTGAAAATTCAACGCAAGGCTAAGGAAAAGGGCGTAACCCCGATTCAATATGTTGACGCAATCATTGCTAACTTTAAGCTGCTGTGGGAACGTCTGCACATTTCTAACAATGACTTTCTGCGCACTAGCCAAGAGCGTCATCACAAGGTAGTTCAGGACGCACTGCAAAAAATTTATGAGCAGGGCGATATCTATAAGAAAAACTACAAGGGTCTCTATTGCGTTCCCTGCGAATCCTACTGGCTGGAGCGCCAGCTGGACGAAAATCACTGCTGCCCCGACTGCCATCGTCCTGTAGAGGAGATGGAGGAGGAAAGCTACTTCTTCAAAATGAGCAAATACCAGGATTGGTGGCTGCAATTTATTGAAGAGCACCCTGACTTCATCCAACCGGCAAGCCGTCGTAACGAAATGATTAATTTCGTTAAACAAGGTCTTGAGGATCTGTGCATCACCCGCACTACCTTCGACTGGGGCATTCCTGTTCCCTTTGATAAAAAACACGTTGTTTACGTATGGTTTGACGCACTGCTGAACTATATTACCGGTATTAAATACGGCGTAGATGATGAATTCTTCCATAAATTCTGGCCCGCAAGCCTGCATCTCGTAGGCAAGGAAATCGTACGCTTCCATACCATTATTTGGCCGATTATGCTGCACGCTATGGGTCTGGAGATGCCTCAGGAGGTTTATGGTCATGGCTGGCTCATCGTGGATGGCGACAAAATGTCCAAGTCCAAGGGCAATGTTATCGACCCGCTGGCTTTGATTGATGAGTTTGGTGCTGACTCCATTCGTTATTTCCTGCTGCGCGAGATTAACCTGGGCAGCGATGGTAACTTCTCCCGCGATGCGCTGATTAACCGCATTAATGCTGACCTCGCTAACGACCTTGGCAACCTGCTGCACCGCACCGTCAGCATGATTGAAAAATATCATGGCGGCATCGTAGAGGATACCGGTGCAAGCGAAGCTATCGACGATGAGCTAAAGGCTCTCGTTGCTGAAACCGCAGCTAACTATACGAAGGCTATGGACAATATGGAAATTAACACTGCTATCAAGGGCGTTTGGGCACTGATTAGCCGTGCTAATAAATATATCGACGAGACTGCGCCCTGGATTCTGGCAAAGGATGCAGCTAAGGCAGATCGTCTGAAGACTGTAATGTATAATCTGGCTGAAACTCTGCGTATTGTCGCAATCCTCATCAGCCCCTATATTCCTACCACTAGCCCGAAGATTTATGCTCAGCTCGGTTTAGTTGCTCCGGAGCAATTCCTGTTAGAGAACGCTGTTTGGGGCGGTCTGGCAAATGGCACTAAGGTTTGCAAGGGTGAGCCCCTCTATCCGCGTATCGAGATTGCCGAAGACGGTGCAACCATTATCGGAGGCAAACGTTATGAGCGTCCTGTCGTAGAAGCTCCTAAAAAAGAGGAGCCTAAACCTGCTATGGAGCCCATCAAGCCGGAAATTCAATTCCCTGATTTCGAAAAAATCGACCTGCGCGTAGGCAAGGTTCTGGCTGCAGAGAAGGTTAAAAAATCTAAGAAGCTCTTAAAGCTGCAGGTAGAAATTGGTGATGAGGTGCGCACCATTGTTAGCGGTATCTCTCAATACTATGAGCCCGAGCAAATCTTAGGCCGCAATGTTGTAGTTGTTGCCAACCTGGCTCCGGCGAAGCTGATGGGTATTGAATCCTTCGGCATGCTGCTGTGTGCTTCCGATGGTCAAGGTAACCTTGTTTTAGCTGAAGCGCCTAATATGGCTTCCGGTAGTCGTGTAAAATAAGAAAGACACGTCTTTAAAGTTAAGAGGTTAGTAGTATGTCTGAAAAGCTATTTTCCAGACTCTACTGGCGTCCGTATATGTGCATTGGTATCAGTATGCTGTTAGTTTTCGCTAGCAGCATACTGATTTACATTCTGCCCCATGCTTGGCTTGGCAAAAATTATCCCGGCTATGATTACTATATGTTTAAAACGATGGCCTGGATGGTAAAGCTAGCTATTCTTGTTTATCTATTCGGTGTATATCGTGCTGTGCGCAAGGGCCTTTTTCCAAAGCTAGAAAAGCTGTGCGCACAGGAGGTGCGTGCCGTCATCACAGGCTATAAACAGAGCTGGACACGTGGTAGTCAGCTCTGCCCCATCTTTACCTATACTGTGGATGGCAAGGAATACAACGAGGCTCTAAACGAGGCCAAGGGCAGCAGAACAAAGGGCGTGGACGAGGTGGACAAGGGCTTTAAGCTCAATCTGCCGCGCAAGCTGGTATACAATGCAGCGGAGCCAAGAGAGTTTTATATTATCGGCGAGGAATATTACTCTCGCAAGGGAGCAATCGCTCGCTTTATCATGTTCAGCTTGCTGTTTTTCCTACAGCTTTATCTGAATGTTTTTATGTATCTGAGGTAATTATGAGTAGAACTGGTTTATGGGATTCCCATGCCCATCTTGATGACGAAGCCTTTGATAATGACCGTGAGCAGCTAATTGAGCAACTCGGACTGGACCTGGATGGCATTATCAACGCGGGCTGCGATGCTGTGAGCTCAGCGAAGGCCGTAGAGCTGGCTGAGCGCTATCCCTTTATTTATGCAGCTGTGGGCTATCATCCTGAGAATTTAAAGGGCATTGCTGCTAATTATTTAAAGCAGCTAGCAGCTTGGGCTGTGCATCCGAAGGTAGTAGCGATTGGTGAGATTGGCCTTGACTACTATTGGAAGGAAAACGAGCCTAAAGAAGTGCAAAAACGCATTTTCCTAGAACAAATAGATCTTGCTAAGCAATTTGACCTGCCCATCATCATCCATGATCGTGATGCACATGGCGATATGCTCGAGCTTTTCCAAAAAGAGGTCAAGGGTGTGCAGGCAGTTTTCCACTGCTTCAGTGGTAGCCTCGAGATGGCGAAGGAGCTAGCAAAGCGAGGCTATTACTTTGGCTTCGGTGGCACCTCCACCTATAAAAATGCGCAGAAGGTGCGCGAAGTAATGCAGTTCATCCCAAAGGAGCTACTTCTTTTTGAAACTGATTGTCCTTACTTAACACCAGTGCCCTTCCGAGGCAAGCGCAATAACCCTGGCTATGTGGAGTATACGGCGCGTAATGCCGCTGAGGTACTTGGCATGGATTTTGAGGAGCTTGTAGCAATTTCTGCGGCGAACACAAAACGTCTTTTCAAGAAAATTAAATAAGCGTACAATAATTAAAAACAGCCTTCTCGTTCGCAAGAAGGCTGTTTTTTCATGCAATAGAAACGAAGTCTAAACATTTAACGCTAAAACTCTATCTATTTGTGTGGAAAAGACGGGATAAATACACACACTTATACACATTGTGGATAACTTTTGAACAAAACTGTGGATAAGTGAGTTGTTTTGGGTATAAAAGGTAGTATTTATCCACAACCTAGTGGAAAAGTATGTGAGTAACAAAAAACAGGTAGGCCCACTCCCTTAGAGCACGTCTACCTGTTTTTCATTTTTATTACTTCTTCTTCGCTTTCGCCTTCGCATCGTTGGCATTCGCTACCACTGCCCACTCGCGCAGCATATCCACGCAAGCACTTGCATAGGCGCCTGCGCTGCCCCAGGCACCCGCATCCTGATTATACAGCGTTAAGAGTTGAATATCGTCGTAGTAGATATGAGCATAGCTACCATTATCATACACAACAAAATAATTCGGGTTGACCGCACCGCGCTGGCGCACTGTCCACAGGCTTCCTGCCAGCATATAGGCACGATATTTCGCCTTCGTATTGCCAATGCTCTGATTAATATCAAAGCGCCAATCTCCCTCAGTCACAGAAGCATGATCATCATCAGTAACAGTGACATCGGGATGAATATTATAGCTTTTCAGCTGCTTAACTACACGCTTAACACGCTCCTCCGGCTCAGGGTGGCTGCTGAAAAGACCATAATTAGCGCCCCCGCCCTGCTTGGAAAGGTCATCCAGCTTTTGTACAGTAATCAGCATCGCATAAGGATTAAAGCCCGCTTTAATCGTGTTATTGACACCCTCCTTATCCGCGCCACGTTCATCCGTACGGCTATAGCCTGCAAAAAGCGCCTGCTGCGCCGCCTGCACTAAGCCTAAGCCCTGACCACGCGTTGCTGCCAACAAAAGCAAGGAGGTCCACATTTGTTTCTCAATAGAATTTACAGTATGCTTCTTGGCAACGTGACCAACCTCATGGCCCAATACTCCTGCAAGCTCTGTATCGCTCGGCATATAATCTAAAAGGCCTTTGAAAACATAAATAAAACCGCCCGGACAAGCAAGAGCATTGACCTCATCACAATTTAGCACCTTAAATGAGTAGCTCAACTCATCGCGCCCACACACTGCCGCAAGACGCTGGCCAATACTATTCACGCGCTCATTTAGGTAATAATCCTGTGATAATCCATATTTTGCCTCGAGGGACTGAGCAGTTTCCCTGCCCATTTTTATCTCATCCTCCAGGCTAATGAAACCTGCCTCGGCCGGCTGTACGCCTACACAGAGGCAACACGCAAAGACAAAGGCTAAAAATATTTTATAAAGCTTCTTCATGCTACCCTCCTACACTCTTAAATAGCACCATCAGCATGGAGCGCAGCTATAGCCTCAGAGCTATAACCCAGCTCGTGCAACACCTCATCGGTGTGCTCTCCCAGATAGGGCGCACGCCGTACAATTTCACTTTTGGCAGCCGAGAATTTCACAGGCCCACCCATATAGCGCAGCTTGCCCAAATCGCTCTCCTGCTCTTGAATAATGCTTTCCTGCTCAGTGAGTTGGCTGCGTAACGCCTCATCTAGGCTGCACACAGGCGTAACACAGAATTCAGCTCCGCCGATAAGCTCCAGCCATTCTGCCTGCGTTTTAGTTGCGATTTTCTCTGCGATAAACTGCTTGAGCTCCGCCTCATGAGCAAAATCAAATTGGCTACGCTCCAGCTCAGGAGCACCAATTAAATCACAGAAGCGCTGCCAGAACTTCGGCTCTATAGTACCCACGGTCAGGAAGCGCCCATCCTTAGTCTTATAAATATTATAATAGTGTGCCGTGCGCCCGAAGGGAGTATCACCTGTTTCAGCGCAACCCCACAGCGAGCTTATACCCGTTACCTGCATGGACAGCGCGGTTGCATAGAGGTTCACATCGAGCCACTGTCCCTCACCCGTACGCTCACGCGCAAGCAAAGCCATCGCAATACCACTCAACGCATTTAAGCCACTGCCAATAGCCGACACCTGTACCTCGCTGACACAGGCTCCGCCCACATCATCAAGGCTATTTAAGCCCGCCAGTCCTATAACATTCAAATCATGCGCCGGTTTATGACAATTCTGCCCAAATCCCGTAATGGAGCAATAGACAAGACGCGGATTAATTTTATGCACTGTCTCATAATCCAACCCATAGCGCGCCAGATAGCCCGGTCTGAAACCCTCTAGAAAAACATCGGCCTCACTTAAAAGCTTCAGCAAAAGCTCCTTGCCACCCTCTTTTTTCAGATTCAAGGCCACACCGCGTTTATTGCGATTGAGCATCAGATGCCAATAGCTCATGCCCGGCGCTTTTTCCGGCCAAAATTTACGTGTAGCATCGCCAGCCAAATCCTCAATTTTTATGACATCAGCACCATAATCACCTAAGAGCATACCGCAATATTGCCCTGGTAACCATTTAGAAAAATCCACAACCTTAATACCATCTAATAGCTTCATATATATCACTCCAATAAATCGCTTAACGCAAAATAACTTACTTAATATTATTCTACAAAAATCGCTAGTAATCCTTTTTTAATTTCCCAACTTTCCTAAAAAATGGTATAATATCAGTGAATTTATTTATCATCTCAAACTTTACTTTAAGAATAGAGGTATTTACCTATGCAGCTTCACAAATTAACCTCTGCTGCGCTACTCGTTGCCATCGGCACCTTAAGCGCACACCTTATCTACATACCTGCAGGAGTTTCCAAATGCTTTCCCGTTCAGCATGCTATCAATGTTATGGGTGCAGTCCTCCTTGGCCCTGATTACGCCGTAGCCATCGCTTTTCTTATCTCCTGTCTGCGCAACATGTTCGGCACGGGTTCCCTGCTCGCCTTTCCCGGCAGTATGATTGGCGCCCTGCTCGCAGGCATGGCCTACAAACGCTTTAACAATGTTCCTTCGGCCATGGTCGGTGAAATCTTCGGTACTGGTATTCTCGGCGGCTTCACTGCCTGGCTCATCGCTAGCACTCTGCTCGGGAGCAAGGCCGCAGCCTGGTTCTTCATCCCTCCCTTCCTCATTAGCACCATCGGTGGCAGCATCATCGCGGGTCTACTTTTAAAAAGCGGTCTTTTTGCCCAGCTTAAGGCAAAGGTAGGGAAATAAAATGACCTTCCACCAGATTGTTACATATCTACTCTATGGTCTAAGCGGTATCTTCTTCGGCATTTTTGCCTCCCGCTATAGCGTTCTTTCAGCACTAAAGCTTAAGGCTACCTGGAAAAAAGAGGGGCTTGTGGGGCTAATGACCTGTCTCCCACAAATGCTCTTTATCTTCGTCAGCTTTCTGCTCTTTCCTTCCTGGTTTTTAACTAGAACCACCACAGGAGGCTTTGCCTACTATCTCTGCCTTCTGTTTTTCTTTAACAAAGGCATGCAAATGCACAAAAAATAATAATCAAAGTCGCAGGTGATTAGTTTGCACGAACATACTCATAAGCTCCCTCTTCCAGGTCAAGAAGAGGAAAAATATATCCAACCCATGGCGGATACCTTTAAGGTACTCAGTGACCCTACGCGTATTCGTATTCTGGCCTTACTTGCGCACGGCGAGCTTTGTGTATCCTGTATTGCCGAAGCTCTTGAGATGACTCACTCGGCTATTAGTCACCAGCTCCGCCTCTTGCGTGCTGCCAATTTAGTAAAATTTACGAAGGAGGGCAAGGAGGTTATCTATTCTCTTGACGATGAGCATGTGCTCTCCCTCTTCGACCAAGCCCTCGATCACGTGAAGCACAAGCTTCCTTAAGGCATTTTTTACTATAACATTATTAATATATCTATATTATCCTACTCCTATACTAAAACAAAAACCTCAAGCCATACGTTCTTAGCTTTACTAAGGGCTACAGCTTGAGGTTATTTTTATTTATTATTGTGCATTAAGCCATTTCTTGATAATCTCACTCTTATAGGTGCTGGTCCAGCCTAAATCATCCACTGGCACCTGCAGATTTCCCAAGAGCTCCTTGCGACCAACATTATTCGGATAATTTTTTACATGCCACATATAATGATAGCCATTATTGGTAAGCAGTGCTACACCTTCATCACTCATTAAATAATCCAAAAAATGCTTAGCTAGCTCTTCATGAGGTGCGCCCTTAATAATAGCTGCACCCGTCAGAATATTACGATTCGCATCCTTAGGCACGGTCGCGAATAAATGACTATGTCTATTTTCCATAATCAAAGCATAATCAAGGGGCACGACCGCCACTGTTTTTTTGCCAATATAAACCTTGTCCACGGCTTCGCCAAAGCCCGCCGTATAGGTCGGATTCTGAGCATTAAGCTTCGCTGCATATTGTAGCGCCGCCTCACGCCCACGCAGCTGCCAAATCGAGGTCAGCATGCCAAAGCTGGCACCTCCCTGACTAAAGTAGGCCATTGCTATTTCATCCTTTAGCTGGGGCGCTAGAAGCTCATCCCAGCTCTCGGGCGCATATAATCCGTAAGCATGTAGATTATTTTTATTGCTCAAGAGGCCAATATAGCTCAGGTACAAGCTTGTCCATTCTCCTGTACGATTACGCAGCTCCACGGGAACCTTATGCGACTCCTTCGCTAGATACGGCTCTAGAATACGCTGCTCATCCGCCAGAAAATATTCTTCACTAGTACCACCTAACCAAATATCTATTTTCTTTTGTCGTAGATAATCAAAGCGATGCTGCTGAGTTCCTGCAGGCAAATAGCTAACTACTACCTTCACGCCAGTTTTTTTATTATAATTTGAGGCTATTAGCTCAGTAAAAGCTTTATTCATACTACTGCAAAGGTAAAGCTGCTTACTTTCCTTTTTATCCTCTTTTCCACAACCAGCTATTATCAGCATAGCACACAGCAAGGCCATGATTATCGCAAAAAATAATTTTCGCATTATTCTTAATCCGCCTTTCTGTTACCATTATAGCATAATTTACCTTAATTATGAATAAAAAATCGGCTGACATTACTGCCAGCCGACTATTTATTAAGTTTATTATTTTTCAAAAACCATTACGCGATCGAAGTCCAGATATACCTTAGCGCCATCAGGAATAGCATCCAGGTCTGCACCCTTCACGATAACGCGTACATCGTGGTCGCCCACCTTCACGCGATAATCAACTGCATCACCCAGATAGAAGCGGTGCGTCAGCTGACCTTCGATTTGGCCGCCGTTCAGGGACATGGTAATGTTCTCAGGACGAACAGCAATTGTAGCTTCGCCAGAAACCTTGCTGGTATTCGGGAAGGAAACGTTGCTGCCCTTCAAGAATACACGGTCACCCTTAGCCTCACCATCCATGAAGTTAACAAGACCGATGAAGTCTGCCACCATCTTATTAGCAGGCTGGGTATAGATTTCGTGCGGTGCACCGATTTGCTGCACAACGCCCATGCTCATTACTACAACACGGTCACTCATAGCCATAGCTTCACCCTGATCATGGGTTACATAAACAACGGTGATGCCGGTTTTCTTTTGGATTTCCAGAATCTCAAAGCGCATGGACTCACGCAGCTTAGCATCCAGGTTGGAAAGGGGCTCGTCCAGAAGCAAGAGGCCAGGCTGTGCTACGAGAGCACGTGCCAGCGCTACGCGCTGCTGTTGACCACCGGACAATTGGTTCGGATAACGCTTGCCATATTCGCCCAGATGTACCAGCTCCAGCATCTCCTGTACGCGACGTTCACGTTCAGTCTTCTCCACCTTTTGAATCTTCAGCGGATAGCCTACGTTTTCAGCAACAGTCATATGCGGCCATACTGCATAGGATTGGAATACCATGCCGATATCGCGCTTCTCAGGCGGGGTAAAGCTGCCCTTAATAGAGGAGCTTACGCAATGGTCGCCAATATAGATTTCGCCCTCAGTAGCGCGTTCAAAGCCTGCAATCATACGCAGAGTGGTGGTTTTGCCGCAGCCGGAGGGGCCGAGGATGGAGACGAATTCGCCATCCTTTACAACTAAATTAAAATCGTTTACAGCGGTTACGCCGCCAAAACGCTTAAATACATGCTCAATTCTTACCTCAGACATTTATTTCTTCTCTCCTTGTTAAATACCAACGTTACCTTTAGAAAGCTTATTCAGAATCAGGTTGCCAATGAGGACAATCATCAGAATAATTACAGACAGCACGGAGGCGTTCTGCGTATCAGCATAGGTTTGCAGCTCGTACAGCAATACGCCAATGGTCTTAGTATCGCTACCATAAAGCAACAGGGACATAGTCAATTCATAGAAGGACGGCATGAAAATCAGGAACCAACCTGCGATAACAGAAGGAGCAATCAACGGAATGATGATATCCTTGCAGCAACGCAGCCAGTTAGCACCGGAGTTCAAGGCAGCCTCTTCCAGAGAAATATGTACCTGACTTAAAGCTGCGGCAATCGTACGCACGGACATAGTCATGTACTTAACCAGGTAGCTGACGATAATAATCCAAACAGTGGAGTACAGGTTCAGGCCATAGTTACCACTGAAGGTAATAATCAAAGCCAAAGCAATAACGATGGACGGAGTAGAGCCACCAATTACTACCAACAGGTCAGGAATGCTGCGACCCTTAATCTGGGTTTTAACTGCCAGATAAGCCACAAACAGGCTGAGCATAGTACCGATAGTAGCAGCGATAACGCCATAAATAACGGAGTTCCAAACGCTCTCCATGTATTGAGCACTGGTAATAACAGGAATCCAGGGATCAATGCCAATATTGGACCATTCGATAGGCTTGGACATGGACTTCAGGAAGGAGGTCAACACAATGGAGCCCAGCGGAATAATTACCGCAATCGCACCATAGAGACCTACTGCACAGAAAGCAGGCCATTTCCATTTGCCCAGTTCAACGATATTCGGACGAGTGGATTTACCGGAAATAGTGGTGTAATCCTTGCGACCCATCATCCAGGTCATACCCATCAAGAGGAAGTTCGCAATAAACATCAGGGAAGCAGCCAACGCCGTGGAATCACGCACACCGGCATCATCGCCCATATAGATATAGGTTACGATACGCGTGGTCATAACCTCGATATTACCGGGCATACCTACGATGGAGGGAATACCGAAGCAGGAGCCTGCAGCGATAAATACCAAAAGGCCACCAGCGAGGATGGACGGTGCCATCAAGGGTAGGGTTACGTCCAGCACAGTACGCAGCGGAGAAGCACCGCTGACACGCGCAGCCTCCTCCAGAGTCGGGTCCATTTTCTCCATAGCACGGGAAATGGTGATGAAGGCAAACGGGGAATAGAACAGCGTCAATACCCAAGCCAGACCCCAGAAGGTGTAAATATCAAAGGGAGCAGCCTCCAGGCCAAAAGCCCACTTAAAGATATTGTTCAAATAGCCTACACTCGGATTCAAAAGCTGTACCCAAGCGATTGCGCCAACATAGGGCGGAATCATGTAGCTGGAAACTAAAAGCGTGCGGAAGCCTTTTTTACCGGGCATATCAGTACGGCCCACAAGCCAAGCCAGCGGGAAAGTAATGATAACGCTGGCAATCATAACCAATAAGGACAGCTCTACGGTATTGGTCAAGGCCTTCCAGTTGACATCCGCGCTGTACACATTACGGTAATTTTCTAAGTTAATAGCACCATCCTTGACAATGCTGTCAAAAAGCAATATTCCCATCGGGAAAATTACAAAATAGAGCAGCAGCAGAACGGATAGTGAAATGACAATTGTTTTGCTGTTAATTCTAGATAGCATGGAAAGTAATGTTTCTCCTTCCCTCAAAAAATCTCCAAATCAAGGGGGTATTTAATAATGAATTATAAAGCAGGAAAAACAGGGAGCGCCGAAGCGTCCCTGTTTTGCCTATGTAATACATTGTTATGCTTTACAGGTACAATTATTTGTCCATAACGCGTTTACGGAACTCTTCTTTGATCTTAGCGTTGTTATCAGCCAGTTTTCTCCAGTCAACTTTGATCTTGCCGTCGGTCAGACCTTTGGTAGGAACGGAGCCAATAGGTTCTTTAACGTCGCCACGAACGGAGTGCATCCAGCCTTTAACAACTGCTTGTTGGCCTTCTTTGCTCAGCCACCAGTCAACGAGTGCTTTAGCGCCTTCAGGATTTTTGGTGGTGTTGAAAATAGCGATCGGGGAAGGAACTTGAACTACGCCGTCTTTCGGATAGATAACCTTCAGAGGCTCTTTCTTGGTGTTAGCGAGCTTCAGGATGTTTTCTTCCAGAATCATAGCAGCTGCATATTCGCCGGTCAACAGCTTATTTTGAATAGCGGAGTTGCCTTCTTCAACGCGCAGGCCATTAGCTTTCAGTTTGTCGAAATATTCCCAACCATATTTGTCAGCCAGAGCGCCAACTGCTACATAAGCAGTGCCGGACAGCATCGGGTTAGGCATAGCGATTTTACCTTTCCATTTCGGATCAGTCAAATCGGTCCAGTTTTTCGGAGCATCTTCAGCCTTCAGCTTGTCAGCATTGTAAGCAATGATCATGTTGCATACACGAACTGCATACCAGGAGCCGTCAGCAGCTTTATCGTTAATCAGGTTAGCTTCTTCCTTAGATTTGTAGGGAAGCAGCAATTTTTGATCTTCTAATTTCAGATAGTAGGAAGGATCTGCAACCATCAGTACGTCAGCAGCAATCTTTTTAGCTTTAATTTCGCCGGTGATCTTGGTTACAACTTTTTCGGTACCGCCTTGGAACCAGTTAACCGTCATGTCAGGGAATGCTTTAGCAACATTAGGTTTACACATATTGTCGATGATATCAGGATAAATAGAGGTATAAACCATCAATTCACCTTTGGTACCAGCAGCTTTTTTGTCAGCCTTTTTGTCGCCGCCACCGCAGCCAGCCAGTGCTACAGATAAAGCAAGAATTGCAGCTGCGCCAAGCATCCATTTAGATTTTTTCATTCACAAACACTCCTTTTTTAACTATCTACGTTGATATCAAATTTACTAGTGTAAATTGCCTTCTACACCTTTATTAGATTAATTCGCTATACTCTTATTTTTACCTGCTTACACTTTACATATTTTTAATAAAAATTTAACTTTTTGTGTCACTTTTACGTTTATTGAGTAGACATTCCACCACCAGTTTACATGTGACTTATTTTGTCCTACATGGACTTTTTGTGTCCCGCACACTTTGCTAAAAAAGCCTGCTCTAAGCGCAAATAATGCACCTCAAGCAGGCTAATTTAAAACAATTATCCAGTTTATCTTACAGCAATGAAATTCAGCTCCCACGCTGGCACATAGGGATGCTTGCGTAAGTAAATTTTATACTCTGGCACCAGCTGCCATAAAGCTTGCGGCAAACGGAATAAATCTACATCATAATGATAAGCCGCGACGAAAAGCTTTGGTCGCAAGCTTTTAATAGTATTCATCCCGCCATTTAGCGCCTGCACCTCCGCCCCCTCGACATCCATCTTAATATAGGAGATAGGCCGTTCTGCCGCTACACTGTCAATCGTCGTCACTGGGACCTCTATTTTCGTAGCACCCACAAACGTGGATTGACGTCCCCCACTATCGCTAAAGCTGAGCACAGTATCGCTATCCCAGATGCCGCTCTCGTGTACCTCTACAGCAAGGCCCTGCTCAGCTAAGCGCTCTGCCAAAGCACGCAGCTTGCGACAGTTGCGTCTATCCGGCTCCACTGCCATAACCTCCTGCCATTGCCAATCCGTAAGCCGTCCCAGCTCCTCTATCGTATCACCGTTATAGGCACCTAAGTCAAGATATACCTCGTCCTGGCGCGGGCGCACCAGCTCCCGCAAATCAGCCTCACGCTCCGTTTCGCACTCAAATAAATAGCTTATTTTTCCGCTCAGCTTATAATTCAGCGTGCAGCTAAAAACCTTGCGCGACCAGTCATCAGCAAGGCGCTCATAAACACTTTGCAGCGCCTCTGCATGCTGAGCAAGCCAGGCCAGGCTCACAGTCTCTTCCTCCTCAAATAAGGACAAATGTGGTGCTACGACCTCCTGCTCCGCTGCTAATTCTCTAAAGCGAGCTAATACCTCAGGCCGCTCACTAGCAAAGGCGATAACTACTAAAAGCTCTACGCCTAAACGCTTCTTTAAAGCATCATAACGCTCCACCGTAAAGCCGCGAAAGCTTTGTCCGCGTACAAATTCATCACTGGCAAACACGCCCTGCACAGTCACCTTATGTGCCTCACACCAATCAAGAATCTTATCCGCACCATTGCCCATGCCATAAAGCACAATAGGCTTACTCGTCCCTTGCAGCAGCTTCCAGACACTGGTTTTTTCTATCATAAAATCAAGCATTGCCGAACCTCCTGTATCATTTATTTTATTATACACTATTTTCTAGTGACGGGTATGCTTAAATATGCTAAAATATAAGTTAAGAATATTGCTACGGACTTTAGCAACATACACTCTCATGCTTGGAGGTTTTACCTATGGCTCTACTTGAATCAGGTGAAAACTACCTGGAAACAATACTTGTCCTCACCAAGAAAAATGGTAGCGTCCGTTCCATCGACATCGCTGACGAAATGCAGTTTACAAAGGCCAGCGTCAGCCGTGCTATGAGTATTTTAAAACGGGACAATTACATTATCATGAATCCCGATGGCTCCATCCTCTTAACCAAGGACGGCTTAAAAAAAGCAACTGAGGTCTATGATCGCCATGTGACTCTCACCCGCTTTATTAACGAAATCCTTGGTGTAGATCTTGCTATTGCCGAAAAGGATGCTTGTCGTATTGAACACATCATTAGCGCTGAAACCTTTGCCGGAATTAAAGCAAAGCTCGCTAAGAAAAAGTAAGCTGCAGCAGTACTAAACTCTCTATCACTTAAATTATCAGCAAAAATAAACTGACCACCTAACTCTAGCTTTAGACTAGTCTAGGTGGTCAGTTTTTTTAGAGGGTTGGGTATTGTTATTTAGTTAATTAGCTATTTCACCATTGCTCAGGGACTTCCTTCAGCTTGTCCATGACAAACATGATATAGGAAACATTGCAAATAATATTACCTGCATCATCTGTAATTGTAGAAGCAATATTAACAGTGGATTGCCCGCTATGCAGAATTTTACTTGCTACAGTCAGGGTTCCAAAGCCCTTCAGATTGCTAATATAATCAATATTCATATTCAAGGTCGTACAAATTTTACCAATGGAGGCACAGGTAATACCTGTTACACAATCTGCCAAGGCCGCCATGGCGCCGCCATGCACGCCCAACCAATGATTAGTATGAATATCAAAGTCAATAGGCATCTCCAGCGTTGCCCCGCCACAATGAACCTCCTTAATATTAATTTTTAAGACATTCATAAAGGCATTGGAGCTCCACATTTTACGAATAATTTCTTCAGGACTCATAATAATCCACCTTTCCTAATATATTTTTTAAAAATAAAGGTTAACAACTGTCATATACACTGGAATTACTAATAGACCGAATAAAATCGTGATAAAGCTCAGCGCAGCAGCGAATTGACTATCTCCCCCATATTGCTTGCACACAATCGCCATTTGGGTCATAGCGGGCATGGTAGCCTGCATAGTAAACACCTTCACAGAAATAGGAGAAACACTGACAAAGGGTACCAAAGCCAATACACAAAGCGGACACACAACAAAGCGACCAAATAGGCCACCGATAATATCGCGTTCGAAATTAAACTCCTTCAGATTAATTTTAGCAATTTCAATGCCGATAAAAATCAATGATAGAGGTGTTGTAAGATTGCCCACATATTGGAAGCCACGCATTAAAAAGCGCGGTAGCTGCACATTAAGGATAATAAGCACAATAGCTGCTACAAAGCCCATCAAAGGCGGAGACCACAGCTTCTTTAAAACCTTAGTTGAGAAAAGTCCTTCATAGGTACCGGTAACATCGGCTACAATATTCTGTACACCAAGAGTCCAGAAGAAGATTAAATTAACCATATAGTAGAGCATGACAGATGGAATACTCTCATCTCCAAAAAGTGCTAAATTTACCGGTAGGCCAATAAACATCGTATTAGCAATGAAAAAATTAGTAATAAACACGCCCTTACGTCCCGTGCGCACGTTTAGCAAGCGCATAAACACCTTGCCCACCATCATGGCCAAGAGCATGGAGCACACGGGCAACATCATATCAGGTGCTAATTTAATAAGCTTTTCTGCTGTAAAGTTCTTTGTCAGGCTTGTAATCATATACAAGGGCAACGATACAGTAGTTACTAATTTAGCAATTAAAGAGCTTGTTTTATCATCAAACCAACCTTTTTTGCTCAGTACGTAACCTATACCAACAACTAAAACGATAGTAAAGATACCATCCAAAGCTTGCAATACATATTCTATCATTGGAAATCCCTCAACTTTCTTTAGAACGCACAATAAGGTCCGGTGACCAGCCGAACCTTCTGTGCAATTTGGAGGAGTTTTTAGCATTGTCTAACTGCTAAAGCATTTGTCTATTTATGTCAAGGAACCATCGATATACCATGTCCTAAAATATATCGTTAGGAAATTCCTTATTTTCGAGTAAATATAAAGTTATTGTAATGGACAGTAAATCTGCACTGCCTCCGGGGCTGATACGTCTAGCTTCAAAATATTTTTCCGCATCAGCAATCGCCTTGCGACCCGCAACAGTAAAGACGCTGCCCAGTGCTAAAATATTAGCAGCAATATTTTGCACTTCAAACAATGTGGCTAAATCGGTGCGCCAGATAACATTGCTATCTTCAACCACAGTCATCAGTGCCAGCAAGCTATGCACGAGAGCATCGTTTAAACTCGCACCCTTAGCAAATGCTTCCTTTAGTGCTGGCAAACCATGCTTGATCACGCTGGGAAAGCCCTTCTCTACTTCACCACGAATACCGGTGATGCCGCTTTCGCGATAGAGCTTTTCGCCTGCAGTAGCTACCTCACGCTGTAAGCCTCGCAATTCATTCTCCACAAGTCCTGCAGTCATCTCCTTCAACAGAGGGATGAGTGCTTCCTTGCTTTTATTCTGGCCGATTGCATAGCCTGCTACAGCGCTGACCAGGCCACCGGCAAAGAGAATACCTCTCTGAGTATTAATACCCTTCGTTACCCGCAAGAGCTCCGCTTCGGCAGAAATACCATAGGAGCGAATCTTGCTCAATAACTCTTTTACTGTTCCCTTATGCACCATGCCAATGTCCTGCAAATCCTGAAAGGACTTACTAAGTACGGCAGAGCTCATCATAAAGGTAAAGATGCTCATATCATTATGAGAACCATTAGTTAACCTAGTTACTAAACCAGGTTTTGGATGAGTGCTAACCTCAAGCAAAATTGCTTGGGTCAAGTATTGACTAACTTTTTGCAAATCAGCATCGAAGGAAGAAAGCTGGCAAGTATAATATTGGTTCACTATTTTTATTCCATTGTTGTCTACTCGTTGAACTAAAACATTGCTCTCACGCATTTTACTAACCAACTTTCTCCTTTACATGCTTTATAAAACGACTAACGGATTAACCAAAAATTGCTTTTGTCAGCAGATAGAAGATGGACGGGAAGGTCAAGCAACCAGAACCAGTATAGAAGGTAGCAGTCATTGCGCAGTAAGGAACCAGTTTCGGGTTAACTGCTGCCATACCTGCTGCAGTACCGGAGGTAGTACCCATAATGCCACCGAATACCATTGCGGATTGCGGGTTATCCAGGCCGATCATCTTAGCAACAAACGGGGTCATAATCATAACCAGTACGGATTTTACAACGCCTGCTGCAATGGAGATTGCGATAACCTCAGAGGAAGCACCCAGAGCAGCGCCAGTAACAGGGCCTACGACGAAGGTAGCAACACCTGCACCGATAGTGCACAGATCTACAGGAGAACGATAGCCAAACATATAAGCAATTGCTACGCCTGCAATCCAGGAGGTAATCAGACCAAATACCAAGGACAGCACGCCAACAGCGCCTACCTTTTTAATTTCGCGCAGGTCAGCACCGAAAGCGGTGGATACGATTGCAAAGTCACGGAACATTGCGCCACCCATCATGCCAATACCGGCAAACATCGGAATGGAAGCAATACCCTTAGCGCCATGACCAATATAAGCCAGAACCAGACCGAAGAAAATTGCTACTGCAGAACCATGGATACGACCCTTGGTTAAACCTGCCAGTTTATAAGCAACCAGATTAGTAATACCAATAAGAACGAATGCGAAAATCAGGCCGTTCTTAGTCAACACTTTAGTTAACATTGCCATTAAATCCATAATTTACACCTCCTCGTTATTCTTTTTTGCCGCCCAATTTACTCAGCAGCGGAATGCAGATGAAGCCCAGTACAATGCCCAGGACACCGCCCAAAACTGCTACTGCACCACCGGACAGAGCTGCAGCTACGTTTTGAATAGAGCTCATTGCAACAACGATAGGAATGTACATTGCGGACCAGAAGGCAATACCCTCTTGGCTCTTTTTGTCGAGCCAGCCAGCATCGATACCTTTATTGCTCAGGATAATCAGGAACAGCATTGCGAAGCCTACGCCACCAACGTTAGCTTTAACGCCCAAGCATGCACCCAGAATATCACCCAGGAAAACACCAGTTAAATAGCAGAATGCCAGTAAAGCAACACCATAAATAACCATTATTACACCACCTTAGTACAATTTTTTATTATCGCTGCCTGAGCTTGCCCCAGGCAGCGAAACAACTAAAGGCTGAAAATATTCAGTTTTGGAAGCCTGAATTATTCAACAATAGCAACAACTTGGCCAGCGGATACACGATCGCCAGGTTGTACTTTGTACTCTTTAACAACGCCTGCTACCGGGGAGGGTACCAGTTGTTTCATTTTCATAGCTTCCATAACGATCAGTACGTCACGAACTGCTACTTGGTCGCCAACTTGTTTTTCGAAACGAACGATTTTGCCAGGTACACGAGATTTAATTTCCATGATTTATGTCTCCTTTTCAAGTCAAATATTGCATTATATCTTTTTTAGACAAAATGTCTACATTATCTAAACTCTTACCCAGAACAGTCCTGGTATCCATGAATACCTCAGCCAGCTTCACACCATAACCATTAGGAAGGTCTAATTCAAAATCCATGGGAATCCCCTTGAAATTCTCCTTAGCTGTTCTATAAAAGTCCAGCAGCTTATCATAGGGAGCAGGCTTAAGCAAGAGGTCAACATCTGAGGCCTCATCGGTATAGGGCAATCCCGTAACCAGCTCTAAGGCTGCCGAGCCTAAAACACCTACCTGCAGTCCAAAATCCTCTGCCATTTTATAAAGGCTAACGATAGTGGAAATACAAAGAGTCTGCTGCTCCACGGCAAAGGCCCTGCGCTCAATAACCTCATATGGAGACATAATCGCCTCTATATCTTGCATATCGGTAAAAGCGGCAATACGGATGCGATTGCCTTGCAGGCGTCTGTGATGCACAAAGCCGATGGCCAGCTCATCAGGACGTTCATCGCTACGTCTGATAAAACCAGGAACATCATAAGAGCCTTGTAGCACGTCCCTTACTAGCTCTAATGCCTCTCCTTCATATTTACCAGCAAGCTCCTGCCAAATTTTGTCTTTTCCTTTCTGCGAGACAAAGACTAAAGTATGTCGTTTTATTTGCGTTTGGTCCATGTCGGGTCTGCCTTTGCTTTCTGCTGATAATCCAGCTGTGCCTGAACCATATCATCAAAGAACTTAGTTTTTTCCGGTCCCTCGATAATGATTCCTTCCTGTTCCCCAGCACTTACATAGTCCGGTCTGAGCTCAAGAATGGTATGATCAGCACTGGTTACCACGGCAGGGCTAATCTTAACCACACGGCCTTTGATTCTCAGAATAGATCTTGCCACCCTACCCAGGGTAACTGTTGAAGTAAGCGTTGTTGCTTTAACAATCACTTCATACTCCGGATATGTACGTTCACGGCGATAGGTAATAACTTTACCTTCCTTATTACATACATGCCCACTATCAGATACAGGGAAGCTGTCGCCCATGGGCAAACCACCCACAACCAGCTCGTACATCTCCTGTCCTGCATTAGTAGGCAGCTTCACCAGCTCAACGTCCTCGCGCACGGGCACACCATCCATGCACAGCCAGCCAAATTCCTGGCAGCCATACAGGTCATGTACCTCTGCATTGAGTACCTCCTTAGCTACCGGCAGCAATTCAAGATCCAACGGTGTACCAGCAGTAAGCAAAATAATATTTTGCGGTAATTCATCAGTAACCCCCATATGCTTTGCATCCTCTAAAGAAGCTCTGATAAAGGAGGATTCACCAACAACTGCCTTAGGCTGAAACTCATAAAGCGCCGCAAGGAAGGCATCCCTGCTAGAACGTACTAGGAAACGCCACTCTAGGCCATATTTTTTAAAGGACTCACCGGAAAAAACATTTACTAAGGGCGGATAGGTTACAAGAACCTTGTCACCAGCCTTCAAACCAGCTCGCTCCAGAACAGTGCAGGAAGCCTTCACTCTTTGCGGCAGCTCCGCAAAGGTAATACCTACGATATTCTGGAAAGCGGACGATCCTGTAGTAAAAGTGAGATAAGCCAGGTTAAGGGGAGTATGAACCTCTTCTATGGTATGAGCTGCAGTCGGTCCTGCAATTCCCTTATCCGCCAATGTCTTTCTGGGCATTTCTTCAAAAGTCGGTGCAGAACCAAAGTCCTTAACCATATTGGCAATTTCAGCCAGCATTCCTTTCATACTACCCCTTCCTTTCTTTGCTAATTAAGCGTTGATATATTTGTCAGCAACAGCGGCAAATTCTTCGTTCATTTTTGCCATTGCTTTCAGACGAGTTACACGGCCACCACGAGCGTCGCCATCCAGGCCACGGCCCCAAGGACCGAGTTTTTCGATTTCGCCATTAGCTTTCAGCTCTTGTACTTCTTTAACATGTTTAGCGATTACGCTGCGCATATCTTCAACCTTGTTAACGATTTCTTTAACGCCGCCCAGGTTGTAGAAGAAGTTTACGCCAGGTGCGAATACCGGGTTAACCTTGGAGAGTTCTTCCAGGCGCTCGATATCCATTTTGGTGATACGAGAGATAGAGGTGATAGGCATTACGTGAATCATGGTACCGAAATCGGTGGACAGAGCCAGGATTTCATCAGCTTGCAGACCATGGCACAGGAATGCGCCGGAGATTGCACGGCCGATAACCATTGCTACGATAGGATGGCCAGCTTTACGAGCTTCTGCCAGAGCCAGCTGATAGGAACCAGTTGCTTTGTTCATACCAGCGATTTCTTCCATTTTGCCAGGGCCGTTGCCCGGGGTGTCAACAATCAGAACGATCGGGCGTTTTTCAGCCAAGGGTTTTTCTTGGTCTGCTTCAATGGTACGATAAACGGTAGTAGCCATTTTATAAGCTTCTTCCAAACCGATAACGCCACCGAATACAACCGGGAAACGTTCATTGAAAGCATATGCATCGTTAGCGATGATGGTTACGGTTTGGTCTTCCAGCTTAGCAGTACCAACTACAGCGCCAGGGCCATATTCAGCGTCAACCTCAACGTTGCCGATTTTGTTTTCTTCGAAGGAGCCTGCGTCAACAATCATTTCAATTGCGTCGCGACCGCGGCCAATCATAGTGTTTTCCATTTCATCCATGTTCTTTACCTCCTTCTCTTATGCACGAACTCTG
>JAXEPX010000047.1:0-23135 GCA_034117325.1 Phascolarctobacterium sp.
CTTACAGTTACCTGCAAGCTCAAGCGACGCAACCCGGGAGGCTCAGCGGGCCGCTTCATCCCTCCCCTATTTGGTCTTGCTCCGGATGGGGTTTACCTAGCCAGCCTGTTACCAGACTGCTGGTGCGCTCTTACCGCACCGTTCCACCCTTACCTGCCCGAAAGCAGGCGGTACACATTTCTGTGGCACTATCCCTAAGATCACTCTCGCCGGACGTTATCCGGCATCCTGCCCTATGGAGCTCGGACTTTCCTCATCTGGCTCTAGGCCAGCCGCGGTCGTCTTTCGTACTCGGTAGATTATTTTAACATAAATTATTCTCTGCGTCAATAGCAGCAGCCTGATTATATTCTACTATTTCCCACTGAAACGTAACTGAATTTTTCATCCTATTTTCGCTTTTTACAAAGTATTTACACGCAAAAAAGCCTGCCGCACTACAGCAGCAGGCTTTCATTTATACATTTTTACAATTGGCTAACCTTGGTAGAAAATCGATAAAGCTTTATTCAAGCTCAATTTACTTAAGCTTCTCTACGTTCAGCGATGATTTTTTCAGCCATTTTAGCCGGAACGTCTTCGTAATGGTCAAATTTCATTTCGAAGGTGCCTTGGCCTTGGGTGATAGCGCGCAGGTCTACAGCGTATTCAGTGATTTCTGCATACGGAACCTGTGCAGTTACAACGCTCATGCCCTCTTCTACGGATTGCATGCCCAGGATACGACCACGTTTTTGGTTCAGATCTCCGATAACGTCGCCCATCATGCCATCGGAGCAGGTTACATTCAGAGTATAGATAGGCTCAAGCAGTACAGGACGGCATTGCTCCATAGCTTTCTTGAACGCGATGTTAGAAGCAGTCTTGAAGGCCATTTCAGAGGAGTCAACCGGATGGTAGGAGCCGTCCAGCAGGGTGATGCGCATATCAACTACAGGATAGCCAGCCAGGATACCTTTTTCCATGGACTCGCGCATGCCTTTTTCAACAGCCGGAATGTATTGACGAGGTACGGAGCCGCCGAAAATCTTGTCGACGAATTCGAAGCCGCCTCCAGGAGGCAGGGGTTCCATCTTAACAACAACGTGACCATATTGACCATGACCGCCGGATTGTTTCTTATGCTTGCCTTCAACCTCTGCGCTGCCGCGGATGGTCTCACGATATTCGATAATCGGAGCTTTCAGCATAGCCTCTACACCAAATTTACGTTGCATACGCTCCATAATGATTTCGATGTGTTGGTCGCCCATACCGCTGATCAAGGTTTCTTTAGTTACAGGGTTCTTAGTTACGATGATAGTCGGATCTTCATCCATCAGACGGGTCAGAGCAGACATAATCTTGTCTTCGTCGCCTTTTTTCTTCGGATAAATAGCTCTGGTGTACATCGGCAGCGGGAACTCGATAGTCGGGAATTCTACTTCGCTGTTCTTATCGCACAGAGTATCACCAGTGGAGGTGTATTGCAGCTTAGCAACAACGCCGATATCACCAGCTACAACCTGTTTCATCGGAATTTGGGTCTTGCCGCGCATGGTGAAGACGTTACCAATACGTTCTTCTTGTTCACGACGGGAGTTGTAAACCATGCTATCAGCTTTGATGGAGCCAGAGAATACACGGAAGAAGCTCAGACGACCTACGAACGGGTCAGAGGTGGTCTTGAAGACCAGAGCCGCCATCGGAGCATTGGCGTCGCGAATTTCTTCTTCGCCAGTTTCTTTATCCATAACTACGAAGTCATTCAGAATTGCCGGATAGGTAAAGTCAATAATAGCGTTCATCAGACGACCCAGACCGATATCCTTGTAAGCACTGCCGCACAGCATCGGGTAAATGATAGCTTGGCGAATACCCTTAATCAGGCATTTCATGATTTCTTCGTCACTGATGGTCTCGCCTTCAAGATAACGCATCATGCAATCATCATCAGCCTCAACTGCAGCTTCAACCATCTTTTCATGTGCTTCTTCAGCAGCTGCTTTATATTCTTCAGGAATTTCGATTTCGTCAGAGCCATTGCCGTTTGCACGGTATGCTTTCATCTTGTAGAGGTCAATAATGCCTTGGAAATTGTCCTCTTTGCCCAAGGGTAATTGCAGCGGCAGAACATGTTTGCCGAATTTACCACGCAGGTTATCCAGAATGCTGTCAAAGTCAGCATTTTCACGGTCCATCTTGTTAACAAAAATAATACGCGGCAGACCTGCTTCCTCAGCTAACTTCCAGCATTGCTCGGTGCCAACCTGAACACCGCTAGTAGCGCAAACTACGATCAATGCGCTATCAACTGCTCTAAATGCACCCTTAACCTCTGCTACGAAATCAGCAAAGCCCGGAGTGTCAATGAAGTTAATCTTGCTATCGCGCCATTCAACAGGTGCCAAAGTTGCATTTACGGAAACCTTACGTTTGATTTCTTCTGGCTCATAGTCAGTGGTGGTAGCACCGTCTTCTACCTTACACATTCTGCTAATTGCGCCGCTGCGATAAAGCAGAGCTTCGGTAACGGACGTGGTTCCTGCTCCACCATGACCCACAATGGCCACGTTTCTAATTTTATCGCCAGTATATTCTTTCATGATAAATCCCCCTTTATTACAGGCAATTTTTTTGATGTATACAGTTTCGCTAAATTAACTAATAATTCCTGCCTATCAGATAAATTTTCATCTATATTTTTTTAATTCGTTATATAGTGTAAACTAATTAACATTTTTAAAGGGTTTTCAGTATCATCCACAAGTGCTAATTAATGCTCCTTCTTCAAAGCTCAGTTGGCATAGTGCTTTTTCTTTTTTTACAAACTGAAAGGAACTTATTTACTTCAGCATTGATATTGTCAACGCCAAGAATGCCGCTGATGATGGCCGCACCATTTGCCCCTGTCGCAAGCACCTCATCATAGTTAGACGCATTCACGCCACCGATGCCGACGATGGGCAGCTTTACTGCCTCGCGAATGGCACGCAAATTAGCAAGGCCAAGCTTTGCCACACCTGGCTTCGTTGCAGTTCCAAATACTGCGCCGCACCCGAGGTAATCAGCACCATCCTGCTCCGCCTGACGCGCTTCCTCAGGATTATGTGCCGAAACTCCAATAATAAAGTCCTCGCGTCCTGCTGCCTGCGCCAGTGCGCGCACCACCGTGCAGGGCAAATCGTCCTGCCCAACATGCACACCCGCCGCGCCCACAGCCAGTGCTACATCAACGCGATCATTGATGATAAGAGGTACGCTGTACTTGTCACAGAGCGCATTTAGCTCTAGCGCCTCCTTGTACATGGGACCCCCGTCTTTAAATTTACTGCGATATTGCAGGAGTGTAACGCCTGCACGCAGAGCCTCTTCCACACACGCTAGTAGTGACCGACCTTTTAGGCATGCATCATCCGTAAGCAAATAAATACTATAATCTATAACCTTATTGCTCATTTTTCATCTTCGCTTTCAAAAATCAGCGACTGTATTAACAGCGCTTGCCCTAGCTCAGGAAATCTTTTCCTCAGGCTGCAGGTTCACGAGATTCCATTTCGTGGTTACATGATAAACGCAGTCCATCAGACGCACCTTGAACATACCTGGGCCATCCTTTTTCTCGAGGAAGTTCGCTGCTACCTCCGCACTTTGGCCCATAATCACAACGCCCAGAGCCGCTGCTACGAGCATGTCCTTCGTAATTGCAGCGCAGCAGGCTACGAGCGTACTAGTCATACAACCACTGCCTGTAATATCCTGCAACAGCGGATGACCGTTGTTCAGCATTACAACCTGCTTGCCATTAGAAATATTATCCACTGCACCAGTCAATGCAACAACGCAGTTAAATTTGCTTGCGCAGTCCTTGGCAACCTTGAGCGCTACACCTTCCTCCGTGCTACCCTCAAGACAATCCACACCATGGCCGCCAGTGCTGCCGGTGAGCAGTGCATTGCACTCACTAAAATTGCCACGCACGATATTGATATAGCCCTTATTCAAAAGCTTTAACGCAAAGTCCAGGCGGAATTTAGAAGCCATTACGCCCACCGGATCCAACACCACAGGAATACCTTTCTTTTTAGCAATAATAGCGGACCGCTCCATGGCAATCTGTTTATTAAAGTTCAGCATACCAAGATTTAGAACGAGAGCATCGGCACCTGCAGTGATCTCCTCCACCTCTTCTGGTTCATCAGCCATAACAGGAGAAGCACCCGCTGCCAGCGCAATATCAGCGCAGCTTTCAGCCGTAACATAATTTGTAATTTCATGAATAATCGGTCGTTTTTGACGCAATTTTTCTACTAATTCACCAAATGTATTTTTTAAATCCATTATTCCAGGATACCTGCCTTTCTATATAAATCTACAAAATGATGCGTAGGGCCACAGCCGTGTCCCAACGCGATACCATATTTAATAGCTTCCGTAACATAGGCCTTAGAAGCTGCTACAGCCTCCTCGAGGCTCATTCCCTTAGCCAAATTGGCTGCAAGGCTACTAGAAAGCGTGCAGCCCGTGCCATGCGTATTAATCGTGTTGATACGCTCACCAGCAAACCATTTTTCCGTAGTACCATCGAAAAGCAAGTCGTCAGCCGTGTCAGAGAGATGTCCACCTTTAACGAGCACTGCCTTCGCACCGAGGCTAATAATCTTCTCAGCAACTGGGCGCATCTCATCCTTATGCTCCACCTTGAGCCCGCTGATAGCTTCAGCCTCTGGCAGATTCGGCGTTACTAAGGTTGCCAATGGCAAGAGCTCACTAATCAGCGTTGCACAGGCCTCGGGCTGCAGCAAAGGATAGCCGCTTTTAGAAATCATCACAGGGTCGAGAACTATAATTTTAGGCTCATATTTGCGCAAGGACTTAGCGATAGCGCGAATAGTCTCAGGACGCGACAGCATGCCTATTTTGACAGCATCCACACGAATATCGTCGAAAACTGCAGCAATCTGCGCCTCCACTATCTCCGGAGCGATGTCTTGCACCTGGGTTACGCCACAGGTGTTCTGCGCCGTCACAGCAGTAATAACACTCATACCAAAGGTGCCATGCGCGGCAAAGGTTTTCAAGTCGGCCTGGATTCCGGCACCGCCGCTAGAATCAGAGCCTGCTATGGTCAATAAATGCTTCAGCATGGGATAATCCCCCTTTATTTTAGCTTTTTATTTGCAGTTAGATACACTTTCACAGATACTATTTTACACTATACGAGGCATTTTTTCAATTTTTTCGCAGGAAAAAGGACCGAGGCAGCTTGCGACCTCGGTCCAAATAAATCCTTTATGAAGATAGCTAACTCAAATTGCTAAGCTTGATAAGCTTAGTTAATTTGCCAGCGCAATAAGCTACTATTTACAGCACTGCTTTAACCTTTGCAACGAGATTATCTACAGTAAAGCCATATTTCTCGAGCATTACGCCACCAGGAGCGGATGCGCCAAAGGTGGTGATGCCCAGAATATTCTTCTCGCTTCCAGTATAACGGCTCCAGCCATATGGAACGCCAGCCTCAACTGCGAATTTAGTAACGCCTGCGGGCAGAACGCTAGCCTTGTATTCCTCGCTCTGAGCTTCGAAGAGATCCCAGCTCGGCATGGATACTACGCTTGCAGCGATGCCTTCTTCAGCCAGCTTAGCTTGTGCTTTCAGTGCCAGCTCAACTTCGCTACCGGTACCGATGAGGATAACCTTAGCTTCACCTTGAGCAGGGCTCAGCACATAGGCACCTTTAGCTGCGTTTTCATGAATAACAGTAGCATATTCATGCATTACAGGCAGATTCTGACGGGATAACAAGAGGCAGGTCGGTTTAGTCTTATTCAGACAAGCCTGTTGCCAAGCTACCGCAGTCTCCAGAGCATCAGCCGGACGAATTACACAGGTATTCGGAATGAGTCGCAGGCCCATAGTAGTCTCGATGGGTTGATGGGTCGGGCCATCTTCGCCAAGAGCGATGGAGTCATGGGTCAGCACGAAAATGGACTGGATGCCCATCAGCGCAGCCATACGGATGGTAGGACGCAGGAAATCGGCAAATACCAGGAAGGTGCCACCAAAGGGAATGAAACCACCATGCAGAGCAAGGCCATTCAGCACAGTGCCCATAGCATGCTCACGTACGCCGAAGTGAATATTGCGACCAGCGCGGTCCAGCTTGGAGAAGTAGCCGCCAGCTTTCATAACAGTTTTATTGGAAGGACCAAGGTCAGCACTACCGCCAACAAGTGCAGGCAGCTGCTCAGCCAATTTTTGAATTACGTCACCACTGGAAGCACGGGTAGCACTCTTAGCTTGCTCAGCAAAGATAGCTTCCAAAGCTGCTAGGTCAACATTAACCTTACCGGCCATGCGGTCAGCTAGTTCTGCGGCCAATTCAGGATAGCATTCAGCATAATCCTTCATCAGAGCGTCCCAGTCAGCTTCTGCCTTAGCGCAAGCGGGCAGCTTAGCAGCGAAATGCTCTTTAACCTCTTCCGGAACATAAAACATCTCATGCTCCCAGCCAGCATTAGCCTTCGTTGCAGCCAATGCTTCAGCGCCCAGAGGCTCGCCATGGCAGGACGGGCTATCCTGTTTCGGGCTGCCAAAGCCGATATGGGTACGCACAATAATCAGGGACGGATGCATGGTATCTGCCTGTGCTTCTTTAATAGCAGCAGCCATAGCCTCAACATCCTCAGAGCTTTCTACACGCAGAACCTGCCAGCCATAAGCAGCAAAACGAGCACCTACGTCTTCAGTGAAAGCGATGGAAGTATCGCCCTCAATCGTAATTTTATTATCATCATAGAGGTAAATCAGCTTGCCCAAGCCCAGGGTACCAGCCAGAGAAGCAGCTTCACAGGAAACGCCCTCCATCAGGTCGCCATCACTGGTCAGGCCATAGGTATAGTGATTTACAACCGGAAAATCGGGTTTATTGTATTTAGCAGCGAGCATAGCTTCAGCAATGGCAAAGCCTACACCCATCGCAAAGCCATGACCCAGAGGACCGGTGGATACATCCACACCAGGGGTCAGGCCATATTCCGGATGGCCAGGAGTCTTGCTGCCCCATTGACGGAAATTTTTCAGCTCATCCAGAGACAGATCATAACCAGCCACATGCAGCATAGCATACAGTAGCGCACTGCCATGACCCGGAGAAAGAATAAAACGGTCACGGTTAAACCAATTCGGGTCAGCGGGGTTGTAGCTCATATAACGATCCCAAACAGTATACATCAAGGGTGCAGTACCCAGAGGAAAGCCCGGATGACCGGATTTAGCCTTCTCTACTTGGTCAGCAGCCAGAAAACGCAGAGTATTAACACAAGCCTGATCAATGTTTTGCATTAAAACAACCTCCTAAAAATGCATAAAATGCCTATAGTCATTACTTACATTATACCATGTTTTTATATCTTGTACACTATTTTCTTTTTCCTCATAGGAAAAAGACACAAAAAATCCGGAGGAAAAGACTCCCTCCGGATTATATAGTTTAAATTTATCTACTTCTCTTTTGCAATTCATCAAAAAGCATTTCGTTAAGTACACGAATATAAGTACCCTTCATGCCCAAGGATTTTGTTTCAATTAGACCAGCGCTTTCAAATTTACGCAGTGCATTGACAATAACCGAACGGGTAATGCCTACACGGTCAGCAATTTTAGAAGCAACTAAAAGGCCTTCCAGACCATCCAGCTCACTCATAATATTAGTGATAGCTTCCATTTCAGAATAGCTAAGGGTATCAAAAGCAACCTGTACCATAGCCTTCTTGCGAGCATCCTCAGCCACAATAGCTTCGCGATCATGAAGAATCTCTACACCTAGTACAGTAGCTGCATATTCAGCAAGCAGGAGATCCTCGTCACTAAATTTAGCATCATATTTAGCAACAATCAAGGTACCAATACGTTCACCTTTACCATAAATTGGTACTACAGTAGTCATCTTATCTTTAAAAATGCACTTAGTATCAGCAACAAAGGAGCAATTTTGATTTTCATGAGGAATATTAGCAACTGTCTCTTTAACTCCCATGATGAAAGCCTGATAATCCTCAGGGAAGGTCTTGTTATCAAGTACCTGCTCACGCATAATATCACATTCAAATTCGTGAATCAGAGCATGGCCCTTAACCTCTCCATCAGCACCAACGATGTAAGTGTTAGATTGGATAACATCACACAGTAATTTTGCTATAGCATTAAACTCAACCTTGTCGCCTTTTTGCAGTAATTTGTTAATTTTTCTTGTTTTTTGTAATAATTCCATAGAAAGCCCTCCTCATTTTATCTAAGTTGCTATGCTCTAGGATGATTTTTTCTATAAACAGAAGCTATATGCTCCGTTGTCACATGAGTATAAATTTGCGTTGTTGATAAATTAGCATGCCCTAAAAGCTCCTGTACAGCTCTCAAATCAGCACCATGAGCTAATAAATGCGTAGCAAAGGTATGGCGAATAGTATGAGGGCTTACGTGCTTCCGTAATGCTAATTGGTTAATATATTTATCCAAAATGCGTCGTACACTCCGGTCTGTAAGTATACCACCACGATTATTAACAAAAATAAAATCGTGCTCCACATGATATTTAAGCATTAGCTCTTGCCTACATGGATAATATACAGCTACAGCATTACAACAGCTATGGCCCAACGGTACTAAGCGTTCTTTATCTCCCTTGCCTAAAAGAATAACAAAGCGATTACCTAAATCAAGTCTTGTTAAAGTTAGACCAACGAGCTCACTAACACGGCAGCCAGTTGCGTATAGCAGCTCTAATATCGCCCTATCCCTTTTGCCCAATGGGGTATCTTCAGGCAAGCTAAGCAGCTCCAGAACCTCTTCTTCCTCAAGGAAGGTAGGCAGCTTCTTATCCAGCTTAGGTGAATGTATTTTGGCTAAAGGACTAACTTCAAGAACATTCTCACGCACTAAAAACCTATAAAAAGAACGCAAAGCTGATATTCTGCGTGCAATAGTACGACGAGCATAATGCTTCTCATTTAAATAAACTAAGTATGCTCGTATATCTAAAGGACTAATCTTTTCCCATAATAAGGAACCATTAGTCTCTACTTTTTCTTGGTAAAAATTAGCAAAATTAGCTAAATCCTTACGATAATTAGTCACAGTTAGCTCAGAACAAGACTTTTCCACACTTAAATAGGTCAGAAATTTTACTGGATATCGATCAGAAGTAATTGTCATAAGCCTAAACTCCTCTGTACTATCCTATCACAAAAATCTTCTGAATTCAAGATAATTGTATAGCACTTCACAATATTCTAACTGATTCTGAAAATTTAATAAAAAAACAGCGCTCCCAAAGAGAGCACTGTTCATCGTTGAAGCAGGACACATCAATTCAAGTGACTAGTACAGACATAGACTATTGAATTACTATGGTTATAGTATACTAAATATTCTGCACTGTCAAGTCTATTTTTAAGCTAATTTCAGTTTTTTTGCAAAGCTGACTTAAATACTTCTAAAGCCTCTAAAGCCCGAGCAGCAATTTGCGCATTCTTTTCTTTTTTCTTACGAATACGTATTGTAAGCGGCGGAATCAGGCCAAAATTAACATTCATAGGCTGAAAATTTTCAATAGCTTCGTTACTGATATATTTAGCCAAAGCACCATGAGCAGTCTCTGCAGGGAATGCGACACTGGGCAATTCTAGCTGCGCTCTCGCGGCAGCAAGACCAGCCATCAACCCGCTAGCAGCAGATTCCACGTAACCCTCTACACCCGTCATCTGTCCAGCAAAATAAAAACGTTTATTTTCACGTAAGCAAAAATGCTCGTCGAGCAACTGGGGGGAATTAAGATAAGTATTTTTGTGCATTACACCATAACGCACAAATTCAGCATTAGCAAGCCCCGGAATCATGCCAAAAACACGCTTCTGCTCGCCCCATTTGAGATGAGTCTGAAAGCCTACGATATTGTATAAGGAAGCAGCGGCATTATCCTGGCGCAGCTGTACCACAGCATATGCCTCCTTACCATTACGCGGATCAATGAGGCCAACTGGCTTTAACGGGCCAAAGCGCATGGTATCCTCTCCACGGGCAGCCATCTCTTCTATGGGCATACATGCCTCAAAAACATCGTGTTCAAAGTCTTTCACAGGTGCACTCTCAGCACTGCAAAGAGCTTCCCAGAAGGCCACATATTCCTCCTTCGTATAGAAAGGACAGTTCAAATAATCAGCCCCGCCCTTATCATAACGAGAAGCTCGATAAACCTTATCATAATCCAGAGAATCAGCAGTTACAATAGGAGCTGCAGCGTCAAAGAAGTGGAAATACTCCTTTTTAAGCAGCTTTTGAATGTTTTGAGACAGAGCATCGCTTGTCAGTGGGCCACTGGCTACTATAACTGTTCCCTCGAGCGCTTCTAAGTCCGTTACCTCTTCATGGATAATGGTCACCAAAGGGTTAGCTTTGACAGCCTCTGTCACTCCCTGTGCGAAGCCATCGCGATCCACAGCAAGGGCTCCACCAGCTGGAACCTGATGCTTATCGGCCTGTTCCATAATAAGAGAACCTAGCCTACGCATCTCCTCCTTAAGAAGACCTACAGCGTTCTCAATATTACCTGCACGCAGGCTATTAGAGCATACGAGCTCCGCAAAAAAGTCAGTTTTATGCGCCGCATCGCTTTTTACAGGACGCATTTCATGTAAAATTACGGGGATGCCGTAACGCGTAACCTGGTTGGCAGCCTCACAGCCAGCCAAGCCGGCACCTATAATATGAATTGGTTGCATCTATTTTTCCTCTATGCTTTAGTAGTTGATTTCTTAGCTCTAGTAGTTTTCGTAGTAGTCGTTTTTTTAGCGGTAGTAGTTTTCGTAGTTCTAGCAGTTTTCTTAGTTTTCACAGTAGTAGCGGTAGCAGCTACCGTTTTGCTTGCGTCTTCCTTAGCACCTACCCGCACCGGACGCGCGTCCACGCACTCGGGATTACTACAGAACTTACGCTTTCTGCCACTATGCTCTATGTGCTCCACCAGCATAGCTCCACATTTACTACAGGTTTCATTCAGCGGTAAATCCCAAGAAGTGTATTGGCAATCAGGATATTTTTCACAGCCATAGAAAATTTTTCCTGTCTTAGTTTTACGCTCAATAATTTCACCGCCGCAGCTCGGGCATTTCACGCCAATTTTTTTGACGATTGCCTTAGTATTACGACAATCAGGGAATCCCGGGCACGCTAAAAACTTACCGTAGCGACCTTCTTTGTAAACCATCATCCGTCCGCATTTATCACATTTCACATCGCTGACTTCTGGAGGAGCAGGCGGCAATGCCGGACATTCTTCTTCAAAACGTTTTACATCACGCTTAAAGGGATCATAGAATTTATGCAATACTTCTATCCAATTTGCCTTCTCTTCGGCTATTTCGTCAAGTTGGGACTCCATATTTGCAGAGAAAGGTATACTGATGAGTCCAGAAAAGTATTGCGTAAGCATATCCGTTGTTTGCAGACCAAGCTCAGTGATAAGAAGCTTTTTGCCCTCTTTAACCACATAACCACGACTGATAATCGTGACAATAGTTGGCGCATAGGTGGAAGGACGGCCTATCCCCTTCTCCTCCAGCTCCTTAATCAGCGTCGCTTCAGTGAAATGCGCAGGCGGCTCCGTAAAATGCTGTTCAGCAGGCTGAAGCTTATGCAAAACGAGCTGCTTACCTGCTTCAATATAGGGCACAGTTTTATCCTTCTCCTCGTCTGTCTGCTTTCCGTTTATAGCGAGGAAACCGTCGAAACGCAGAATAGACCCTGTAGCGCGCAGCTGATAATCAGCAGCATCAATCAAAAGTGTTGTAGTATCATAAACTGCATCGCTCATCTGGCTCGCTACTGCACGACGCCAAATAAGCGTGTACAGCTTTAGCTGGTCTACGGTAAGATGACGCGCAACCTCCTCGGGAGTGCGCAGGACACTAGTAGGACGAATAGCCTCATGTGCGTCCTGAGCATTCTTTTTCGCGCTATAATGATTAGGCTGTGGTGAGCAATATTTAGCCCCTAGATTGTTCGTAATATATTGGCGAATCTCATCGATAGCAACATCTGCTATGCGCACGGAGTCAGTTCTCATATAAGTAATAAGACCCACAGTAGCCTTGCCCAGGTTCACACCTTCATAAAGCTGCTGCGCAACCATCATCGTTTTCTTCGCTGAAAAATTAAGCTTTTTATTAGCCTCCTGTTGCAGGTTTGACGTAGTAAAAGGTGGAACAGGATGACGTTTACGCTCCTTGCGTTCAGCTTTATTAACAACGTACTGCGCGTTCTGCAATGCTGCTTCAGCTGCATGAGCCTCATCAGCATTGTGCAGCTCCAGCTTTTTGCCCTTGTATTTTACCACATCTGCTTCAAAAATCGGAGCCTTGGGCGCTTCGCGTAGCTTAGCTGTCAGTGTCCAGTATTCTTGAGGAATAAAATCTTCGATTTCGCGATCACGATCCGCAACTATCTTCACAGCTACGGACTGTACACGTCCTGCACTCAAGCCCTTACGCACCTTACGCCAAAGCAATGGACTCAACTCATAGCCAACGATGCGGTCCAGTATACGGCGCGCTTGCTGAGCATTAACCATATCCATGTCAATAGAGCGAGGATGCTTAATCGCATCCTTTACAGCACTACTCGTTATTTCATGAAACTCAATGCGACAATTCTCAGCATTGCCTAAATCGAGAATATGCGCTAAATGCCAGCTAATAGCCTCACCCTCGCGATCAGGGTCAGTTGCCAGATAAACTTTATCAGCTTTTTTCGCCAGCGTCTTGAGCTCCTTGATTAAGTCGCCCTTACCACGAATATTTATATATTTAGGCTCAAAATCATTCTCAACATTAACACCCATGGTACTTTTAGGTAAATCACGCAAATGTCCCATGGAAGCAGTAACCTTATAATTTTTACCTAAAAACTTTTCAATCGTCTTGGATTTCGTAGGTGATTCCACGATAACAAGATTCATCGCCATTTCTTTTCCTCCTACCTACGGTAGTATTTCTGAGCTTGGTCTTGCGCCACTAAGCCCTGCATTTGTAGCTCGAGCAGTTCCATGCTTACTGTTGCCAAACTTTCGGTACAATATTCTGTAAGCTCCTCTAAAGACCGTGCTCCCCCCTGCATACAAGCAAGTAGCTTTTGCCCTAAAGGCGAAGCATTTATTATTACCTTAGGCTGTTCAACCTTCGCTTCTTTTTCTTCACTACCCAAGGGAGCTAATTCAAATATGGATGGCTGCATAATGCGCTCCTTACGCGCCATTTCCCAACTAAGCTTATCCTCTAAAATATGCTCAACATTGTCAACCAGCTTTGCGCCCATACGAATCAGCTCATGACAGCCAATGCTAGTTTTATCAAAAACATTTCCAGGTACACAATACACATCACGACCTTCATCGGCCGCAATATTAGCCGTGATAATAGCACCGCTTTTTTTCGCGGCCTGTGCAACCAAAACTCCTTGGCTGAGTCCAACAATAATCCTATTCCTAGCTGGAAAATTATAATAAATAGGTGGTGTTTCTGGTGCGAATTCGCTAACGACAGCACCACCCTGCTCAACAATTCGCTGAAAAAGTCCCGCATTCTCTTCAGGATAGACAATATCAAGACCACAGCCCAGCACAGCTACGGTTTTCCCACCCTTACGTAAGCAAGCAGCATGAGCAGCAGTATCAATCCCTCGCGCACCACCACTTATAATTGGCACTCCTCGCTCGGCTAACTCACTTGCAAAATAATCGGCAGCTCTACGCCCATACTCCGTACATGCTCTTGAGCCTACAACAGCGAAGCGATAATCCTCTGTTGGCAGCTTACCCTTGACATAAAGCACAAGGGGAGGATCGGCAGTATGCAACAAAGATAATGGATAATTTGCATCCTTATAGCTGATGAGCTGCACAGCATGCTGATTGCAGAAGTGCTCAATATGCTCTGGCCACCGAGCCTTGCGCTTACGAGCATAGGCTCTAGCAACATCCTCTGCCAACAGCCCCGTACCCATTAACGTCTCAGCATCAGCCTCAAGCACAGCACGTGCACTACCAAGAGCTCCAACTAACTCTACCAGCTTTGCACGACCAAGCCCTCCTGCTGCGCAAAGCGCAGCCAGATATAAATTATTCACCAACTATAATTCTACCTCCTTATAACTGCCATCAACACTCTTATCTCGAGCTTATTTTTTACTTTGCATTTTTACCATGTACACTATGGAAAAAGAGCTTTAATTTTCTCTCATTATAATGAAGAAACATACATAGGTCAAGTAGTAAATTTTTTTACATGTATATGTTCAAGCGTATATTCACAAATTTGCTTTGCTGCTAATGGTTTCCCGTAGCTCTTTACACTTTGTATACCTTTAGCATGCGCACAGAGGCTTTCTACGGAACGAATAAGCCCCGGGACATCATTTGCTATGCGTACGCAATAATTGTCCCTCAGAAAAGCCGCATTGCCTTGCTCCTGTCCAGGAAGAGGTTTATAAATAATTAGCTCTAAATTCGAGGCCAGCACCTCGGCCGAGGTAAGGCCGCCAGCTTTAGTAATGATTATATCGGCGCCTGCCATTAACTGAGGCACATCCTCACGATAGCCGTAAATTTCGAGCTGAGTATATTCAGAAAACTTCTCACGCAAGGTTTGTTCCATTTTTGAATTATGCCCTGTAATAGCAATTAAGCGTAAGCCTTTAATTTCAGTATTTATTAATGCTTGCAAAAGCTGTTCCATAGGCAACAGGCCCTCGCCCCCGCCCATAAGCAAGCAAATATGTTCTTCATCCTTCCAGGCAAAGCCTGCACGACATTGCGCCCTATTATTTTGCAAAAATTGCTCGCGCACAGGAATGCCGTATGGAATAATTTCACTTGGCACCGTTATTTTCTCTCGCAAGCGCTCATCTGCAATAAAATACGCATCAACGCCATCACAAAGCCACCATTTGTGGATTGTAAAATCCGTTACAACTGCACCTAGAAAAACCTCTGGATGCTTTTGCTTATAATAGGTCATAATTCCTGCAGGGGTAGCATGTGTCGCTATAACAGCGTCAGGTTTTACTCTACGCAAGAAATTTGAGCCTAGCGCAAGCAATGCTTTATTTAAAATAGAACGTAACCAAATAGAGCCGTTCTCGCGATTACCCCATTTATAGGCTAGTTCGTACATCCATGGACAGCAAGACAAAATCCATAAATAAAAACGTAGAAATGTCGTCCCTATTATGCTTGGAAAAAAGTCGAAAATATTTCCATGAATAACATCTATATTTTCGTATTTAGCAAACTGCTCTCGCAAAGCCTCTGCAGCGAGACGATGTCCTGAGCCTATGGGAGCGGAAAGTAGTAATATTGTAATTTTTTGCTTATTAGAATCCACTATCTATCACCATTAATAAAGAAGAAAAAAGGTTGAATAACAAGCCTTATTATTGACTTTTATATCAAGGAAACATTCAAGTCACATTTTTTTCACTCCGACTACTTGAATAACAAGCTTTATTATTGTATCATATATCTAAAAACATTCAAGCTAGAATGGGACATATTAGAGAAAATTTTTGGGAGGCCCTAAAAATGACAAACAGATTACCTGTGGAAAGCTTCCACTTTCCTGTTGAAAAAATTAAAGCTGGTTACTATTCCGACGCATATTTCCTGCGCTCTGCAGAAATTTTAAATGGCGATAATTATCATCCCCGTGTATTGATGCAGGTTTTTGCTCGCGACAATGTAGTGGTATGCGGTACCGATGAGGTTATTGCACTGATTAAGACCTGTGCCTTCCATCCGGAAAATATTGTGATTCATTCCCTGCGTGATGGTGAAGAAGTTGATGAATGGGAGACCGTAATGACTATCGAGGGTGATTATCAGGACTTCGCTCACCTTGAGACTATTTATCTTGGCATTCTTGCACGCCAGAGCCGTATTGCAACTAATGTGCGCAATGTTGTAAAGGCTGCTAATGGCAAGCCCGTACTCTTCTTCCCTGCGCGTTATGATATTTACCAAACTCAGGAGTCCGATGGTTATGCAGCAAAAATTGGCGGCGTCAATGGCTTCTCCACTGATGCTAATGCTCTCGCTAGCGGTGGCAAAGGTCTCGGCACCATCCCCCATGCGCTGATTGCTTCCTACAAGGGCGATACTGTAGCTGCTACTTCTGCTTTTGACAAGTATGTAGACCCGTCCATTGCTCGTATTGCACTGGTGGACTTTGATAATGACTGTGTAAACACTTCCTTGGCTGTTGCACGTAAGCTGGGCAAAAAGTTGGCAGGTGTGCGTCTGGATACCTCCGGCAGTATGGTAGATAAGAGCCTGTGGGAGCAAATCGGTACCTTTAAACCGACTGGTGTTTGCAAGGAGCTAGTGTGCAATGTACGTCGAGCTCTTGATGCTGAAGGCTTTAACCATGTGAAGATTATCGTTTCCGGTGGCTTTGATGCTGCACGTGTAGCGGCCTTCGAGGAGATGGGAGTGCCTGTTGACACCTATGCTGTGGGCTCCTCCTTCTTCGACGGAAATATTAATTTCACTGCTGATATTGTAAAGGTTGACGGCAAGGACTGCGCTAAAGCAGGACGTCGTTATAATCCCAATCCTAAGATGGAGCTTGTGGAATAATATTCTATAAATTAATTCGCAAATTATATATCTCTCCAGTCAATTCGATTTCTTAACGCTCATTTCGTTGGGACCAATTACGAAGCTTCGGGGTACCATCTTGTTCGCAAAGAGCGCAAGTATAGGGAACCACTCGCTTCTATTGTTCCAACAACTCATTCGCTAAAATCTCAATTCCTTACGAGATATTATAATTTGCTCAATTTCCTATCTGATGCATTTCTAATGAAGGCGTTAGGAATGGCGCCCCTTTAGGGGAGCTGTCAGACGCGAAGCGGATGACTGAGGGGTCACTTAGTTTTAATTACTAAAGCACTGTAGCTTAATGTTGCAGTGCTTTTTGTCTATAAATACGATTTTTAGCATATAATTTATAAGGATGTAATATTTATGAGCTTAAACTCTACTCCCTCCGGCGAGCGCGTGCACATTGGTATTTTTGGCAAGCGTAATGCCGGTAAATCCAGCCTGATTAATGCCATTACCAGTCAAAATCTTGCTATCGTCAGCGAGCAAAAAGGCACTACAACCGACCCTGTCTATAAGGCTATGGAGCTCCTACCCCTCGGCCCGGTAATGATTATTGACACCCCGGGCATTGATGATGAAGGTGATTTGGGAAAGCTGCGCATTGATAAAGCCTACCAGGTGCTAAATAAATGTCATATCGTGCTGCTCGTTGTAGATGCGCAGGTTGGCATTACGAAGGAGGACGAAGCACTCTGGGCTAAGGTTCAAGAAAAAAACCTCCCTGCTATTTTAGTTTTAAATAAAATCGAGCTATTGGAGGATATGCAAAAGGCACTCCTCACCGTGAATGCCATGAAGCTGACTAAGAGTGCCTTTCTTGTAAGTGCAGCCAATGGTACAAATATTCATGAGCTGAAGGAAGCCATTGCGGCATTGCAGCCTCGCGAGACTGAGCGTCAGCTCGTAGGCGATCTCATCAATCCTCTGGACGTTGTTATCCTCGTTACTCCTATTGATAGTGCTGCCCCCAAAGGACGTCTCATCCTGCCGCAGCAGCAGGTACTGCGCGATGTGCTTGACCATAATGCCATCGCCATGGTAGTGCAAGAAACCGAGCTTGCACAGGCACTGCTAAAGCTTGCTGAGCCTCCGCGCCTTGTAATTACGGATAGTCAGGCCTTTGCAAAGGTAAGCCAGATTGTGCCCCCCTCCGTCCCCTTGACATCCTTCTCCATTCTGATGGCGCGCTATAAAGGCAGTCTTTTCAATGCAGTGAAGGCTGTACGTGCGCTCGATACGATTAAAGATGGTGATAAAATTCTCATCAGCGAGGGCTGCACGCATCATCGCCAGTGCCAGGATATCGGCACGGTGAAGATGCCTAATTGGATTCGCCAGTACACACAGGCAGAACCCGAGTTCTGCTTTACTAGCGGCACGGAGTTCCCCACAGACCTTAGTGAGTACAAGCTTGTGGTGCATTGCGGGGCGTGCATGCTGAACGAGAAGGAAATGGTGCATCGTAATAAGGTAGCCCTCGCGCAGGGCGTGCCCATGACGAATTACGGCATCGCTATCGCTTATATGCACGGCATCCTGAAGCGCACCGTCGCTCCCTTACCCGATATCGCCAAGCTATTAGAGTAAAAATGAAAAATAAACCGTAGATTCTGCTAACATCTAACAGAATCTACGGTTTTTGTTTTTAGCTTTTGCGAAATTCAGAATTGGTTATCATCCGCTCACTGAGATTTTTTACGTTCATTTCGTTGTGAACAATAACGAAATCTCGATAAACTCGCTAACGCTCAAACATATCTCGATTTCTATTGTTCATCAACTCATTCACTAAAAATCTCAATGTTCGCTAAGCTGATAAGCCAATTACTGAATTTATGCTTACAAATGGACGTAAAAACGGTATAGCTATTCGGCAGCGAAGCGGGGATTATGGCAAAGCCCTTTTTTTGCGGAGCTTTTTTGGGCGAGCAAAAAAGTGACGTTTCCCGCGCTTTTCAAAAGCGCGCACTTTCTTGCTTCTTCTTTGGTGACAAAGAAGAAGATCATTATTTAAGATATTATTTAAAATAGTTTACACCGCTCAGGAAGATCTTCTGATCCTTATCCCCTGCAATATTGCGGAACAAACCGGGTGCAAAGCGCTCGCTATGGCCCATCTTGCCCAGCACACGACCGTCAGGACTCGTAATGCCCTCAATCGCATACAAGCTGCCATTCGGGTTAAACGGCGTATTCATCGTCGGCACGCCAGCAGCATTCACATACTGCGTAGCAACCTGCCCATTTGCAAACAGCTCCTTAATGGTAGCTTCGGGTGCATAGAAACGACCCTCGCCATGGGAAACAGCAATCGCATGCTCCTCACCAGGCTCACACAGGCTGAACCAAGGAGACTTATTAGAAACAACGCGAGTTGTTACAATCTGGGAAATATGGCGGCCGATATTGTTGAAGGTCAAGGTCGGGGACTCGCTCGTCAACTCACGAATCTCACCATAGGGCACCAGACCCAGCTTAATCAAAGCCTGGAAGCCATTGCAAATACCCAGCATCAAGCCATCGCGGTTCTCTAAGAGGTCGCTGATAGCCTCTTTAATGCGCGGATTGCGGAACATCGTAGCAATGAACTTACCACTGCCATCGGGTTCATCACCAGCACTAAAGCCACCAGGAATCATCACGATTTGAGAATTATTGATATACTTAACCATTGCTTCAACAGATTCTTCAATTGCAGCAGCGGTAAGATTGCGAATAATAAAGGTCTGTGCCTCAGCACCAGCAGCCTCGAAAGCACGAGCGCTATCGTATTCACAGTTATTACCCGGGAATACTGGGATGAATACGCGCGGCTTAGCGATATTCACAGGAGCAGTCAGCGCCAGCTTTGCAGTGTAGAGCGGCATCTTGATATCAGCAGGCTCTTCTACAGTGGGCAGGCTGTCCGGGAAAATCTTCTGCAGCGGTGCGCGATAAGCAGCCAGCGCAGTGTCAGCAGCAATAGTAGTATCATTAATCACAATACCAGCCTCAGCGGTGGTGTGACCAAGTACCATGTAATCCAGCTCAGCAAAGAGCTCCTCAGGCTCAACGCCTGCTGCCAGCTCCAGCACCATACCACCAGGTTGCAGCGTAAATAGGCTTTCAGGATCATGGAATGGTTTAATAAACTCGAAGCCAAGCTCATTACCCATGCACATGGTAGTTACAAGGGCAGCGATACCGCCATCCTTAACAGCTGCAGCAGCCTTAATCTTGCAAGCTTCCATAGCAGCATGCACAGCCGTCAAGTTCTTGCGCAGTGCAGCGAAGTCCAGCACCTCAGCATTGTCGCGCGGGCAGGACAGGAAGATAACCTCATCCCCTGCAGCTTTGAAGTCTGCAGAAACAGCCTTGTCGCCATCAATAACACCTACAGCGAAGGATACCAAAGTCGGCGGCACAGTCTTATCCATAAAGGTACCGCTCATGGAGTCCTTACCACCGATTGCCGGCAGCTCCAATGCATCCAACGTCGTGAAAGCGCCGAGCAGTGCGCTAAACGGTTGGCCCCAGCTTGCAGCATCATGCAGCTTCGGGAAATATTCTTGCAGCGTCAGGCGCAGCTTCGCAGGGTCAGCACCCAGAGCAACTGCGCGCACTACGGACTCAGTTACAGCGTACATAGCGCCGTGGAATGGGCTCCAGCATGCTACCTCGGGGTTATAGCCACAAGCCATCACGCTTGCTGCCGTAGTATTGCCGTGCAGCACAGGAATACGTCCTACCATGCCTTCACTCGGAGTGAGCTGGGTCTTGCCACCAAAGGGCATCATAACGGTACCACGACCGATGGTGCTGTCAAAGCGCTCAGAGAGGCCTTTTTGGCTGCAAACATTCAGTCGGCCCAGATTTGCCAGCCATGCGCTGGAGAGATCTGCTGCACCGCTTACTTCAGCCGGAACCTTTTCAAATACATTTTCAGCTTCTTCCTCTACAACGGCAACATTAGTATGCTGTGCAACACCATTGGTATCGAGGAAAGCACGAGACAAATCTACAATCTTATCGCCACGCCAGAACATTACCAGGCGGGGTTCAGCAGTAACCTCTGCTACAACAGTAGCCTCAAGGTTTTCTTCATCAGCATATTTAATAAAAGCATCGCGGTTTTCTGCTTCAATAACTACAGCCATGCGCTCCTGAGATTCGGAGATAGCCAGCTCAGTACCGTCGAGGCCCTCATATTTTTTGGGAACCTTATCCAGATCAATAACAAGACCATCAGTCAGCTCGCCGATAGCAACGGAGACACCGCCCGCACCGAAGTCATTGCAACGTTTAATCATCGCAGTTACGGCCGGGTTACGGAACAAGCGTTGAATCTTGCGCTCGGTCGGAGGATTACCCTTCTGTACCTCTGCACCGCAGCTCATCAAGGAGTCCACAGTATGCTCTTTAGAGGAGCCGGTAGCACCACCACAGCCATCGCGACCGGTCTTGCCACCAAGCAGAATAACGATATCGCCTGCTGCAGGACGTTCACGGCGTACAGCACTGCGAGGAGCAGCACCCATTACGCCGCCGATTTCCATGCGTTTAGCAACGAATTTATCATGATAATATTCTTGTACGTGACCAGTAGCCAGGCCAATCTGGTTACCATAGGAGCTATAGCCTGCAGCTGCACCGATAGTAATCTTGCGTTGGGGCAGCTTGCCGCTCAAGGTCTCGCTTACCGGTGTGCGCGGATCAGCACAGCCGGTTACGCGCATTGCCTGATATACATAGGAACGACCGGACAACGGGTCGCGAATTGCACCACCAAGGCAGGTTGCAGCGCCGCCGAAGGGTTCAATCTCGGTCGGATGGTTATGGGTCTCGTTCTTGAACATAACGAGCCACTCTTCCGTCTTGCCATCAACCTCAATTGGTACAACGATGGAGCAAGCATTGATTTCCTCGGATTGGTCAAGGTCGGGCAGCTTGCCTTCGTTGCGCAGCTTCTTCATGCCGATAACTGCGATATCCATCAGGGTTATGGGGCGCTCGGTATTTTCGCCATAAACTGCATCACGTGCAGCCATGTATTTATCATAAGCCTCTTGCACAGGCTTCGTGAAGGTGCTCGGCACGATGTCCACATCTTCAATCTGGGTCATGAAGGTGGTGTGACGGCAGTGGTCGGACCAATAGGTATCAAGCACGCGAATCTCAGTAATAGTCGGCTCACGATGCTCTTCGTTGAAATATTTTTGGCACCAGAGCAAGTCTTCCAGGCTCATAGCGAGGCCCATATCCTTGCGCAGAGCTTCTGCTTCGTCGCGGGTCATAGTGAGGAAGCCAGCAACGCTCTTAACTTTTTCTGGCTCTTCGCAGGTGCTGATCAGGGTTTCAGGTTTAGCCTGCTCTGCTTCCCTAGCCTCGATGGGGTTGATGCAATATGCTTTAATTTTCGCAACATCTTCAGCACTGAGCTCGCCTTCAAGCACATACACCTTAGCAGCAGCCACCATAGGGCGCTCTTTTTGGGTAATCAGCTGAATGCATTGCTCCGCGAAGTCCTCACGTTGGTCATATTGACCAGGCAGCAGCTCAACAGCGAAGGCTACTTCGCCATTAGCTAGCGGCAGGGTCTCTTCTACAACGGTGTCAACAGGGGGCTCGGAGAGCACCTGTGCCTGTGCCATAGCAAATTCCTCATCGCTCAGGCCCATGACATCATAACGATTGATAATGCGGATATTTTTTAATGCGCCCATGCCCAAATTATTGCGCAGGTCGGCTAATAAGCCATGTGCTTCAACGGCAAAAGCGTCCTTTTTCTCCACATAAATTCTTCTAATATTACTCATAAACACAGCCTCCAGTCCAATTTTGGTCTTCTTTGAATTTCGAGGTGATTACTTACATAGTTTCGTATATATTTTAACACATTTTGGCGACTTATCCAATATATTGAGGTGCATTATTCGCATATTATTCGAACGTTTTTTGTAAAATTAGGGAAAATAATTCGCTTTCTGCTTCCGGACAAACAAAAAGGACTGCCACAGTGTGACAGTCCAGATTTGCGGTAATTATTTGCGGATACCCAGTTTAGCAATGATTGCACGATAACGTTCGATATCTTTTGCTTGCAGGTAGTTCAGCAGACCACGACGTTTACCTACCATTTTCAGCAGGCCACGACGGGAATGATGGTCTTTTTTGTGCTCTTTCAGATGCTCGGTCAGGTATTGAATGCGTTTGGTCAGTACAGCGATTTGTACTTCCGGAGAACCGGTGTCGCCTTCATGGCGAGCATTGTCGAGAATTACGGCGGTTTTAGCTTCGCTAGTTAACATTGTGATTTCCTCCTAAAATTTACAAATTGCCAAAAGCATAGTAGCCGCAGGAGTCGCGCACCACCAAGCCTTGGTTCACATACTGGAATAGTATATCATATAACCCGCCCTAAGGCAAGTCTTTTGTAAAAATATTTACAGTAACGGTCGAA
>JAXEPX010000048.1:0-24447 GCA_034117325.1 Phascolarctobacterium sp.
TCTATTGGAAAGTAAGGAGAAATACGCATGGCTACTGAACGCAATGTAATCAAAAGATCCCTGAATCTCTATGTAGAGGATGGTGTAAACAATGACGGCAGTCAAAAAATCAAGCTGCAAACCTACAACGGACTCAAAGAAAGCGCTACTGACGAGGATATTCTGGAAGTTGCTGACGCAATTGCTAGCCTCAAAAGTAAAACTGTTCAACAGGTAGTTGTCAGTGAAAAAGTAGAGCTCGTTGAGGGTCTGTAAGACCCCATTGGGTAATTTGAAAGGAGAAATCACATGGAATTACAATTAGTTTTCCGTTGCACCGACGGTAAGAAGAAAATCTTTATCGTAGCGGACCCCCGCGAAGATGTCACTCTGGAAGAGGCGACTACCGTCATGCAGCTCATGATCGATAAGAACATCTTCGAATGCGCTTATGGTGAACTGGTCTCCATTGCCGAGGCCCGCAAGCACACCTGTGAATACAGCGTGCTGCTGTAAGCAGTAATTAAGTAGTAGTAGACCCTAAGGGGAGCCTCCTAGCGTAGGCTCCCCTACCACATAAAAAAATCTAAGCGAGGTGAAAACTCTATGGATATGGACACTTTGTTAACCGCAGCTGCCAACTACGGCTTTCCGATGGCGATTAGCGCATACTTACTAATTCGCATGGAGAGCAAAATCGACCAGCTCAGTGCCAATATTGATGCCCTGACCAGAGTCATTGCAGCCGCAAAATAAAATAACCCCTGAATACTTCTTCAGGGGTTTTAGTGTAGAAAATGAAAAAACAATATTGCTTCCTAAATATGAAAAAAAAAGTAGTGAAAAGAACTCCCTCAGTCAGCGCGAAAACGCGCTGCCAGCTCCCTCTAAGAAGGAGCACAAAAGTTAGACGTTCTGCTAACTCTCATAAAATTAGCTTTCTATCGGATGCATAAATGGTAAAGCTATTCGGCAGCGAAGCGGAGATTATGGCAAAGCCCTTTTTTTGCGGAGCTTTTTTGGGCGAGCAAAAAAAGCGACGTTTCCCGCGCTTTCTAAAAGCGCGCACTTTCTTGCTTCTTCTTTGGTGACAAAGAAGAAGATTGAGATTAAGAATTAATCAAAAAGGAGGCACACCTCATGCAACTCGAACTCATCCAAAACGATAAATACAAAATCCGCAAAACTGAATACAACGGTAATATCTGGTTTGTAGGCCGAGATATTGCAGATATTCTGGGCTACAAAAAGCCTCAGAACGCTGTACTACAGCATGTAGAGGAAGATGATAGATTCAACGCAGAAATCGAGACCCCCAAAGGCCTCCGCTCTGCACTCGTCATCAACGAAGTCGGCGTCTACTCCCTCATCCTCAGTAGTACCCTTCCAGCAGCCAAGGACTTTAAACACTGGATTTGCGGCGACGTCATACCATCAATCCGTAAAACCGGTGCCTACATGACGGATGAAACGCTAGCAAAGGTTAGCGATAATCCAGAAGAGCTACAAAAGCTAACCACCCTCCTGCAACAGGAACGCTCCGCTCATGCAGAAACCACCAGGCTACTTGGCAGGTGTGAAGATATGCTTCGCCAGCAAAAAGATGCTATAGAAAACATGGGTGAGCAAATTAAGTCCCAGAATGAAACTATTAAAGTTAAGGATGAACTCATCACCCGCAAGAACGCCTATTTTGAACGAAATAAACCCAAAATCGACTTCGCAAAAGCTGTTTACGATAATAAAACCGCTATTTTGATTGGCGAAATGGCAAAGCTTCTCGCCCAAAACGGCATTGAAATTGGCCAAAACCGCTTCTTTGAGTGGCTTAGAGAAAATGGCTACCTCCAACGTAAGGAAGGCAACATGCATAATGTTCCTTACCAGAAATGCATTGAACAGGGCCTTTTCATTATTAAAGAAAATACAATTACCAATAATAATGGAGACGAGATTATTTCCCGAACTCCTATGGTAACAGGTAAAGGACAGCGCTACTTTATAGCTAAGTTCCTGCAAACCAGGGATGAGGAAGCATTAGCCGCAATGAGCGAAGAAGACCTGAAGCTGCAGGCAGATGAAAATCGCATCATCGCTGAAGCGCAGGCCATGGCTAAAGCTGATGCTGAAGAAAGCGCACAGCCATATATGACCACTGAAAATAGCACGAAGCAGCTTGACGAACTAAAAGACGAGCTCCAAAAGACAAAAGTAGTAATCGCTGAGAATCAAGCTGCTCTTACACTGACTACTATGGCCGGGACTCCCCCCGTCTGCTCGCTACGCTCGCAGCCACCCCCCTCGGAGATGGGGGACAAAGTTTCGACGACGGCGGAGGTTGAAAAACTAAAAGAATTAGAGTCAATAAATAGTAGTACTAGCAATACTACACCAGAATTAGAATCCTTAAATGATAATAATGATGATCAGACAAAAGAACTAGAGCCAATTGAATAATATCAATAATAAAGCATAAGCGCCGAGAGTAGATGCTATTCCACCCTCGGCGCTTCTTTTTGTATTGATGGTCTATTGACAGAAGACGAATACACTAAATTTTTATATGCCCTATTTTAGGGCAGGAACAAATTTTCGTTTATATGCAATGGACACAGCACAAAAAAAGGCCCTGCGCGCTAGGGCTTGCACTGCTTGTGCGAGCTGCCCAGTGGCGGGCGTTATGGATTACTTGCTTCTCCTTGTAAGATCAAAGCAAATCATACGCGAACATATTATTGATATAAGAACATTTTTGTGCTATAATATTCTGACAACTGTGTTGCAGGGTGGCTTTGCCTTCATTCTCTAGTGAATGGAGGTGATGTCTATGGCAAACTATTCTTTTCAGGACTTGATGTCCTTCGGAATGTTTATCTTAGCATTGCTTACGTTCATTTCATTGAACCATAAAAAGTAATCTAAAACATAGAAAAACTACCCCAAAACTTTGCCGAGCTGCGGGGTAGTTCTCTATTCTCCAACAGGCAACCCACCTTGTGGGCGGTTGTCTTTCTATGTTTATTATACAGCTTGCAGCATCCTTCTGCAAGCTTTTTTATTTTCTAAGCACACGCCCTGCACGCTAGGGGCTCGCACTTCACCTGCGAGCAGCTTAGGCGGCAAGGCGTTATTTTGCTTTTAAGCTTTACAATGCTTTAAAATAAAGAATCGATTTGTAAATTTAATTTTGGAACGCGGATGCGTATAGTCAGCGTGTCGTTCACGAGCTCGCTTATTTGCACATCACATGTGGCGCTCAGCAGGCGATAAGCGATGGTAAAGGGAACGTTCTTTTTCGCCATCAAAAAGTCCACTGCATCCTTAACGCCAACACGAATAGCATCATGGATATTTTCGCGGCTAGCCATGAAATAAATGCCTTCATCCGTTTCGATTACCGGGCGATTAATGCTCTGCCCTTTAATTACGGTAACCTTCAGGCAAACACGGCCCGCAATTTCTATACCAGTGCCATCCAGCTCGCCATCACCCATGCATGCATGTAAATCGCCTAAAGCAATGCCGGCACCAGCCTTAAATACTGGTAAATATACGGAGGAGCCAACCTTAACCAGCTTCGTATCCATATTAGAGCCGTGGTCGCCAGGGATAGCGCAATGGATATCTTCACCTGCGCGAGGATATACACCTAAAACACCGATCATAGGCGTTAAGGGGATACGAATCTCGGGCGTAATATAGGCAAAGCCATCCTTAACCGAGATAATCTTCGTATCAGGAGTAACAACCTCATCGCCTAAAATACCCATGCCCTTTTTCGTAACCATGACGCCATGGTCTGCAGTCTGAATAGCAAGGATATCAATTTTCAAGACGTCACCCTGCTCAGCTCCCTTGACAGCGATGGGGCCAACTGCACAGTCCATGATGGAGACATCAATATCCGTGCGCAGCGTTTTTTCATCCTGAATCTGACCACTATAGCAATCATCCGTTTCGACCCAGAAGGTCTCGCCATCCATGACCTCATAGACAGGCGGATTAGCTTGATTAAAGCTATAAATTACTTTATCTTTTCCCAGAATCTGCATTTTTTGTTCCTCCAGCTTACCAAGCACTCGGCAGTAAATTAAAGAGACTCAAAATAGCATATACAGCTGCTAAGCAGAAGAGGATAATCATGGTAATTTGAATCCAGGGAGCTGCAATCCAGCCGCAGGTCCAGGAGGGTTCAACATCGCCGCTCTTGCGAGCGCTGCGCAGCATCAATACGGGCAGGATGGACATAATAACACCACCAAAGGTGCCTGCCAGATAAATCGCATCAACGAAGCTTACCATGCCGCTATAAGCCAGGAAGAACGGGGGAATTACGACGCAGCAAATGCTCAGCAGACGGGTCTTTGTTTCACGTTCAGATTTGAAATGGAACTTATCGACAATGCTCGTCAGGAAGCTTTCGCCTACTGCCCAGTAGGAGGTCATCATAGCGCATAATGCGAAGATATTAGCCGTAAAGAAGGCCCATTGACCTAATGCTTTACCCCAAGCGATGGTAGCAACCTGGGATACCTTTTCCGGACCGGTCAGGGAAACAACTGCCAGCGGTACCAAGGCCAACAGAATCATCGTAATAAACATGCCAGTGGAAATCGCAGGAGCAAGCTTTTTCTCATCATGGGACAGGCCGCGCGCCAGCTCAGGTACTGCGTATTGAGCGATATAGCAGAAGATTGCTACATTGAATACAGGCACTGCATAGGTCCAGTTGATGAATAAAGCCTGGGAGATTTTAGCCTGCGGAGCAAGGAAGGAGGCAACAATAATAATTGCCAGCAGGATAATCATGCCAAAGCTGATAAATTTTTCTGCGACACCGGTAACCTTAAGGCCCAGCCAAACAACGATGACTGCCGGTATAGCAAAGAGGATACTGCCCATTTGGGTCGATACACCCATTAATTCAGACAGGATACGGCCGCTACCATTGGTGTAGGCGATGAGGCAACCAATCGCATTGGCTGCAACGGAGATAAATACTAGCCAGGAACCAATTTCGCCAACGTACCTTTTAGCAAGGCCGGGCAGCTGCATCGGTTTTTTAGTACGCAGAGTTGTTTCTGCAACATACAGCATAGAGATGGTCGTAAAGAAGCCTGCGACTAGCAGCCACAGCATCAGGATGGGCCAGCCGGACTTACGAATGGAGTAAGCAAGACCTAAAATACCGGAGCCTACATTAGCACCGACAATAATCATAGCAGCTTCCCAGAATGTGAGCTTGTGCACCTCAAGAGCACTTTGAACCTTTTCTTCAGTAGACATATAAATCCCTCCAAACATACTGAAGTTTTAAAAATAAAAAGCATTGAAATCCAAGAAAATCTTCTTCGATTTCAATGCTTATTGCTAAATTAAACACTTCTCTGTCTTTTTTAATTGTAGCATAACCCAAAGTAAAAATCAATAGCTTTTTGCAAGCTTTATTATATTCCTTAAGGACGGTTGTCCTGCTATGTTCATCCGGCAGCCTGCTTCTGCAATTTTTTCTATTTTTCTAGGACAAAACCGCCCTGCACGCTTTACAGCAGTGTTACTACGCGGAAGCAAACCCAGATTATTTTTCGCAATTGACAAGCTCGCATAAGTGTGTTATATTTTATTCGAAAATAATCGAATCGAAAGGAATCGAATAAAAAATGGCTTTTGTGGGAAGAATACAGGAAAAAGCACGCTTACAGCGCTTTTTTGCTAATAAAACAGGCATGGCCGCACTCGTCTACGGCAGACGTCGCGTCGGCAAGAGTGAGCTCATTAAACAAGCTCTCAAAGAAAATGACTCTAAGTATCTGTATTACGAATGCAAGCAGACTACAGAAAGTAATAATGTTGAAAGCCTCACCGCTCTAGTCGTAGAGCTTTTTCACCTTCCTAATGTAAGCTTTAAGGACTTAGAAAGCTTGCTAGACTACCTCTTCCAAGCAAGTCAAAAGGAGCCCTTAGTGCTTGTTTTAGACGAGTATCCTTATTTACGCGCTACCGTGAAGGGGCTGGACAGTATTTTACAAGCCTTGCTCGATAAATATAAGGAGCAATGCATGCTTAAGCTTATAGTTTGCGGCTCCTATATAGATACAATGAAATCCTTGCTCATGGAAGCAAATCCTCTGTATGGACGCATTGATTTAACGCTTTATCTCAAGCCTATGAATTATCTTGAGTCATCTTTATTTTATCCAGAATTTAGTTCTGCAGATAAGGTGCGCCTCTATAGCGTTTTTGGCGGCATTCCATATTATAATCGTCTTATTGATCCCGCACTCTCCGTCGAGGAAAATATCATCGAGCTCATTGCCTCTCCTGGAGCACGTCTAGAAACAGAAATTGCCCTCTATTTAAAATCTGAATTAGCCAAAATAGCTAATGCTAATCTTGTTTTTGAAACCCTTGCGAAGGGCTTTTATCGCTATAAGGATATTCTGGAGCAGTCGCATATTTCCACAGGTCCGACTCTAATAGATGTTTTAGAGCGTCTGATCAAAATGGAGTTAATAGCGAAATCAGCTCCTATTAATGATGAAAATAATAAGAAAAAAGCTGGCTATTATATTTCTGATAATTTATCGCTCTTTTATTACAAATATATATTTAGATACGCCTCCCAGCTGCAAATTATGCAGCCGGAATTCTTTTATAAGAAATATATTGAGCAGGATTTTGCAACAGCATATGTCCCTAAAATCTTTGAGGATATAGCTAAGCAATACTTGGTCGAGCTAAACCTAAGAGGCCTTCTGAAGGAACCATTTTGCAGGATAGGACGCTATTATTACGATGATCCTGTCCATAAAACTAATGGAGAATTTGATGTTGTGACCTTGGATGATAAGGGGTATGTTTTTTATGAGGCTAAATTCAGAAATAAGCCCTTGGATAGAAAGCTGCTAGAGGAAGAAATCGCTCAAGTACAAGCGACTAGGCTTCCCTGCTATGCTTATGGTTTTTTTGCCAAGGAGGGCTTCACTGCTGATGTAAAGGAAATGCCCCACGTACGTCTCATTACGCTGGAGGAAATATATAAGCTCTAAAGCTTGGCTAATGCACTAACGCTGCCCAATTTCGCAACTACAAGAAAATAATAACAACCTCCGTAAGCTACACTAGCCTACGGAGGTTGTTACTTTATTCACTATTTATTTTCGCTGTGCTTACCCTCTTACCTGGCCATTGCCACGGATGAGGTATTTGGTGCTGGTGAGCTCGGGCAGAGCCATGGGGCCACGGGCATGCAGCTTTTGCGTGCTAATGCCGATTTCTGCGCCGAAGCCGAATTCATTGCCATCGGTAAAGCGAGTGGAGGCGTTGACATAGACAGCCGCTGCATCCACAGTCTGCTGGAAGAGCTGCGCCTGGCTATAATCATTGGTCACGATGCACTCGCTGTGACCCGTGCCAAAGCGGACAATATGCTCCATGGCCTCCTCGATGGAGTCCACGATTTTCACAGAAAGGCGCAGGTCGCCGTACTCCGTCGCCCAGTCCTCCTCGGTTACGGGTACTACGTCACCGCTGAAGCCCTGCACGCCCTCGTCGCCACGGATTTCTACGCCTGCCTCGCGATATTTAGCGAGCATTGCCGGCAAAAAGCGCGGTGCTGCGTCCTTATGCACGAGCAGCGTCTCCATCGCATTGCAAACGGAGGGGCGCTGAACCTTGGCATTATAGGCGATATTCACAGCCATCTCCACGTCGGCGCTAGCGTCGACATAGGTATGGCACACGCCTGCACCCGTTTCGATGACGGGAATAGTGGCGTTCATCACAACCATTTTAATCAGGCCGGCGCCACCGCGGGGAATCACCACGTCCACGAGGCCATTCATATGAATCAGGTCCTGCACGGCCTGGCGATCACTCGTATCCACGAATTGGATTGCGCCCTCGGGGATGCCGTGCGCCGTAGCGGCCTCGCTCAAAATGGCTGCTACAGTCTTATTGGACTCCATAGCCTCGCTGCCACCCTTGAGGATGACGGCGTTGCCGGACTTCAGGCATAGACCTGCTGCGTCCGCAGTTACATTGGGGCGCGCCTCGTAGATGATGCCGATGACGCCCAGGGGCACGCGCACCTTCGTAATGGAGAGTCCGTTCGGCAACGTTTTGCCATCAATGACATTGCCCACCGGGTCGGGCAGGGTAGCTACCTGACGCAGACCGTCGGCCATGCCCTCGATGCGGGCAGCGGTTAGCTTCAGGCGGTCCAGCATGGAGCTTTTCATGCCCTTGGCCGCAGCGCGCTCCATATCGAGCGCATTCGCTGCGAGAATCTCGTCTTGCTTTGTGAGTAAGGCCTCTGCCATCGCGAGCAGCGCTGTATTTTTCACAGCTGTACCCGTTACTGCGAGCTTGGCAGCAGCCTTTTTCGCAGCGCGGGCCTTGCTTTCTACTAATGCATATGTATCCATTTTTGCACCCTCTTTATATAATAGAAAAGAAAATTATTGCAAAATAACGAGGTCATCACGGTGAATAACTTCGTCGTAATTTTTATGACCGAGAATATTTTCGATATCGCTGGATTTGCAGCCCTTGATTTTGTCTAGCTCGGTCGCAGTGTAATGCACGAGACCACGCGCGAGCTCATGCCCTTCCTTATCGATGACGCTGACGGTGCTACCGGTCTGGAAGTCGCCCACTACCTGGTAGATGCCCGCGGGCAGAATGCTGCAGCCACCGGCCTTGCGAATCGCCTTCGCACAGCCGTCATCCACGACGATGCTGCCTTGAATCTTCGCGCCAAAAGCCAGCCAACGCTTGCGGAACTGCAGGCGGTTCTCACGGCTGACGAACAGCGTACCGATTTCCTCGCCCTGGAGAATGCGCGGGATGGCGTTCTTCTCCGTGCCACTGGCTATGACGAGCTGAATGCCGCTATTCGTCGCAGCCTTAGCAGCCTGAATCTTCGTCGCCATGCCTCCGGTGCCACGACTGGAGCCCACGCCGCCAGCACTAGCCTCCACCTCGGGCGTGATTTCGAGCACGGTGTGGACGAGCTGCGCCTCGGGATGGGTAGCAGGATTGGCCGTGTAGAGGCCGTCGATATCGGAGAGGATGATGACGAGGTCCGCATCCACGATGCCCGCAACGAGTGCGGACATATTATCATTATCGCCGATTTTGAGCTCGTCAAGCGCCACGACGTCGTTCTCATTAACGACGGGAATGACGCCATGGGAGAGCAGTGTCATAAAGGTATTGCGGCAATTGGTATAGCGATGGCGGTCAATGGCCTCGGTGCGAGTGATGAGCACCTGCGCCACCGTTTGCCCATAGTCGGCAAAAAGCTTTTCATACGTATTCATCAGGATGCCCTGACCTACGGCAGCACAGGCCTGCTTGCCGGGAATGGTGCTGGGCTTGGCGGGCAGGCCGAGACGGTCCACGCCCACGGCTACAGCGCCACTAGAGACAAGGATCATCTCCTTACCCTGATTTTGCAAATCGCTCAGCTCGCGGGCTAAGCGGTCAATTTGACTAAAATTACGCTTGCCATTGGCATAGGTGATGGTGCTTGTACCCACCTTCACGACGATGCGCTTGGCATTTTTCAGCGCCTCACGATAGGCTTTCCCCTCTGTCATAAGCTCACCTGTTTCTTTATTTATCTATTTATATATAGTGAATTAATTATTATCCTTATATTCGAAGACCATGTCGCGAATGCGCACGCTCTCGCCCTCCTGCACGCCCTTTTCCTTCAGCGCTTCGTCAATGCCGAGACGTTTCCAGATGAGCTGGAAGCGATAGAGTGCTTCATCATTATCGAAATTGGTCATGGCTACGAGGCGCTCGATATTCTTGCCGCGTACCTCCCACTCGGTATCGTTGCCGGGCACGATTTCGTAGCTATCCGGGTCAATCTCGTCAAAGCGGGACAGCTCTTCCTCATCCTCCTCGGGCTCATAGGCGAGCAGCATATCGTAGGCCTTGAACATCAGCTCACGCAGGCCCTCACCGGTAGCAGCGCTGGCCTTGAAGATTTCGTAGCCCTTGGCCTCAACATATTCCTTCAGGCGCTCGAAATTCTCCTGAGCGTCGGGCAGGTCCATTTTATTCGCAACTACGAGCTGCTTGCGACGCGCCAGGCGCTCGCTGTATTCGGACAGCTCGTTATTAATTTTGTCAAAGTCTTCAATCGGGTCGCGACCATCCACGCCCGCCACGTCGACGATGTGCAGCAGCACCTTCGTACGCTCCACATGACGCAGGAAGTCGTGGCCGAGGCCTACGCCCTCATGCGCACCCTCGATGAGGCCCGGGATGTCGGCGAGGACGAAGCTGCGCTCCTCGTCCAGACGTACTACGCCCAGCACGGGGGTCAGCGTGGTGAAATGGTAGGCAGCGATTTCCGGACGAGCAGCGCTCACCTGGGCAATAATGCTGGATTTGCCCACGCTGGGATAGCCCACGAGACCCACGTCTGCCAAAAGCTTCAGCTCCAGCTTCAGCCAACGGTTTTCGCCCGGCTCGCCCTTTTCGGCGAAGGTCGGAGCACGGTTGGTGCTGGTTACATAGCAGGCATTGCCCTTGCCACCACGGCCACCCTTAGCTGCTCTGTATTCCTGGCCGTCCTCGACGAGGTCCGCCATCACAGCGCCGGTCGCATCGTCGCGCACCAGCGTGCCCATGGGCACCTTTACATAGACGGTGTCAGCACGCATGCCGGTGCAGTTTTTCGTGCCGCCCTGACCGCCGCGTTTTGCTACATATTTACGTTTATAGCGGAAGTCAATCAGGGTATTGAGATTTTTATCCGCTACTAAGACTACGTCGCCACCACGACCGCCATTGCCGCCGTTCGGACCGCCCTTTTCAACAAATTTTTCACGACGGAAGCTGCTCATGCCGTCGCCGCCATCGCCAGCCTCCACATAAATTCTCGCTCTGTCAATAAACATTGTGTACTTCTCCTCTATCCTACAAAAATAAACTTAAACGAAATAAAATTTGCGCCTAACGCTCTCGGGCAAGCGTCTTAGGACTACGATTTAAAAATGGACATAGTGCCACTTATATATATTATATGCTAAAATTGCTACTTTAGGCAATGGTATTGAGGAGCTTTTTGCAAATTATATGTAGAAAATACTTCCTATTTTTCGTTAAGCTAAGCTACTCTCAGAAATCAGGTTTATATCCAGATGACCAGCTAATTAATTCGTCTGATTACTCTGCCATTGTACGCATAAACTGTACAGCTTCCCCTGCAGGCGAACACAATGCGTAAAGCTACGAAATTTAGAAAAATTTCTCTTGACAAATTACGCTCTTGTTGTCATAATGTAAAGAACACGATGTAGTGTTGTAACCAAAATTCATACTCATTCGAAATGCGATGACCGGGAAAATTCCTCTGAACTAAGGCTCTAGAGAGACGGCGCTAGGTGCAAGCCGCCACCATTCAGTCGAAGATGCTCACCCGCAAGCAGGCACGCTGAGGCTGGCTTATCCTTAGGCTTAAGCAGCGAGTAGGCGCGGACGCACGACAGCGTTATGTCTCCGAGAAAAATGCTCGGGAAAAATGAAGTACAAATTAGGGTGGTACCGCGGATAATTTTCGCCCCTATCTGTTAATAGCAGATAGGGGCTTTTTTCATACCAAAATACGTGGTCCCTAGGACTTCAAGAGCTTAAATTAGTTAGCAAAGATTTCACTTATCTACATTATTAATTGGAGGTTTTATTCTATGGGAATGACAATGACTGAGAAAATTCTTGCGAAGCATGCTCATCGCGACAGCGTAAGCGCTGGCGATCTGCTGGTTTCCCAAGTTGATTTAGTATTAGCAAATGATATCACCGGTCCTCCGGCTATCAACGAGTTCGAAAAAATCGGCAAACCGGTTTTTGATAAGGACAAGATTGCTCTGGTTCCGGACCATTTCTCCCCTTGCAAGGATATTAAATCCGCTACTATGTGCAAACGCATGCGTGATTTCGCACGTAAGCACAATATCACCAACTATTTCGAGGTTGGTCAAATGGGTATCGAGCATGCGCTGCTGCCGGATAAGGGCCTCGTTGCTCCCGGTGAAATCGTTATCGGCGCTGACTCCCACACCTGCACCTATGGTGCGCTGAACGCTCTGTCCACCGGCATGGGCCAAACCGATATCGGTTGCGCAATGGCTAGCGGCACCACCTGGTTCAAGGTTCCCCAGGCTATTAAGGTTAACCTGACCGGCAAGCTGCCGAAATATGTTAAGGGCAAGGACATTATCCTGACCATTATCGGCATGATCGGTGTTGACGGCGCTCGTTATCAATCCCTGGAATTCACCGGCGAAGGCGTAAGCGAGCTGTCCATGGCAGACCGTCTGACCATTTGCAACATGGCTATTGAGGCCGGCGGCAAAAACGGTATTTTCCCGGTTGACGAAAAGACCATCGAGTTCCTCAAAGAGCGTGGCGTAACCCGCGCTTGGGAAGCTGTTACTGCGGACGAGGATGCAGAGTACTCCCGCGTTATTGACATTAAGCTCGACGAGCTCGTTCCCGTCGTTGCTTATCCGCATCTGCCTGAGAACACCCATCCTGCTAAGGAAGGTCATGACATTAAGATTGACCAGGTTGTTATTGGCTCCTGCACCAATGGTCGTCTGGAGGACCTGGCACAGGCTGCTGAGATTCTCAAGGGTCACAAGGTTTGCGACCATGTACGCATGATTATTATCCCTGCTACCCAGCAGATTTATCAAGAAGCTATGCACCGCGGCTATATCGATACCTTTATCGAAGCTGGCGCTGCAGTTTCCACCCCGACCTGCGGCCCCTGCCTGGGCGGCTACATGGGCATTCTGGCAGCTGGTGAACGCGCAGTTTCCACCACTAACCGTAACTTCCGCGGCCGTATGGGCCATGTAGACAGCGAGGTTTACCTGGCTAGCCCCTATACCGCAGCAGCTAGTGCAATCACTGGCTACATCACCAGCCCCGAGGAGGTAGTAAAATGAGCAAAGTATGGCGTTATGGCGACCACATTGATACTGACGTAATTATCCCTGCAAGATATCTGAATATCGCAGACTTCACCGAGCTGGCAGAGCATGCTATGGAAGACGCTAAGGAAAACCTGGTAGAAAACTTCGCTGCAGGCGTAACCCCTGGCGACTACATCGTAGCTGGCAAAAACTTCGGCTGCGGCTCCTCCCGTGAGCACGCTCCCGTAGTACTGAAGGTGAAAGGCATTAAATGCATCGTTGCCGACAGCTTCGCACGTATTTTCTATCGCAATGCGATTAACATTGGCCTGCCCGTGCTGGAAATCGGCAAGGACGTAGAGCAAATTGAAGCTGGCGATACCATTGACGTGGATATGGCTAAGGGCGAGGTTAAAATCGTTAATAAAAACATCGTTATTAAAACGAAGCCGCTGCCGGAATTCATCCAAAAAATCGCTGACTGCGGTGGTCTGATTAACTATGTTAAAGGAGAAAATAAATAATGAAGATTTGCTTACTGCCGGGCGATGGCATCGGTGTTGAAATCGTTGCTGCAGCTGTAGAGGTTCTGGACGCTGCTGCGAAAAAATTTGGTTTTACTGTTGAATATGATAAACAACTGATTGGCGGCTGCGCTATCGACGCTACCGGCGTACCCCTGCCGGAGGCTACCATCGCTTCCGCAAAGGCTGCTGACGCAGTGCTGCTGGGCGCTGTAGGCGGTCCGAAATGGGATAATGTTGATCCCTCCATCCGTCCGGAAAAGGGCCTTCTCGGCATCCGCAAGGCGCTGGGCCTCTATTGCAACCTGCGCCCCATGACCGTTTCTAAATTCACTGCTCACCTCTCCCCGCTGAAAACTGAGCGTGCAGAGGGCGCTGACCTCCTCATCGTACGCGAGCTCACCGGTGGCATTTACTTCGGCGAGCACAACGAAGCGCACCTGAATGCTGATGGCATTGAGGAAGCAAGCGACGTAGAACTCTACACTCGTCCGGAAATCGAGCGCATTGCTCGCTTTGCCTTCGAGGCAGCTAAAAAACGCCGTGGCAAGGTAACCAGCGTTGATAAAGCAAACGTACTTGGCTCCAGCCGTATGTGGCGCAAAATCGTTGCTGAAATGCAGGCTAAGGATTATCCTGAAATCGAGCTCAACAATTTCTATGTTGATAACTGCGCTATGCAATTAGTTCTGAATCCGAAGCAATTCGACGTTATTTTGACCAACAATATCTTCGGCGATATCCTGAGCGACGAGGCTAGCACCATCGCTGGCTCCATTGGTCTCTTGCCCAGCGCTTCCCTCGGCGACGGCACCGGCATGTATGAGCCCATTCACGGCAGTGCTCCCGACATTGCAGGTCAGGGCATTGCTAACCCGCTGGCAACCATCCTCAGCGTAGCTATGATGCTGCGCTACTCCCTGAACCAAGGCGCTGCTGCTGACGCTATGGAAGCAGCTGTGGACGCTGTTATGGAGCAGGGCTACCGCACTCCCGACCTCTATGCAGAGGGCCTGAAGAAGGTTTCCACCTCTGAAATGGGTCATCTGGTAGCACAGGAGCTGCTGAAATAATCCCCTTATGCTATTAAATTGAGCATCAAACAGCCCGCAAGGGAGGCTGCTGACAACGCTAGCTTTACCTGCGGGCTGTTTCTGTAGGTATTAATTTTTGAATATTTTGTTTTTTATTTTACTTTTTAAAGATAAGGTGTTTACCCATGCAGTTTAACCCCTCACAAAATTTCCCTGACTCTAGCAGCTCCCCCAACGCTAGAGCGTATCGTGAAGGTCTTCACGATGGTATTCCTATCGGCCTCGGCTATTTTGCCGTAGCCTTTTCCCTTGGTATCGTCTGCAAAGCAAGTGGCCTGAGCGTGTGGCAGGGCTTTCTCGCAAGCCTTTTGAACAATACCTCCGCCGGCGAATTTGCAGCCATTACGCTGATTGGCGTCGGTGCGAGCTATGTGGAGATTGCGCTGGTGACGCTGATTGCGAACGCGCGCTATTTACTGATGAGCTGCGCTTTAAGCCAACGCTTCAACGAGCGGACGCCCTTTGTGCATCGCTTGGGCGTGGCCTTCGCAGTGACGGATGAGCTTTTTGGCATCGCCATTGCGCGGCCAGGAACGCTGAATCCCTGGTATTATTATGGTGCGATGAGTATGGCCATCCCGGGCTGGTCGCTAGGTACGGCGCTCGGCATTCTGGCGGGCAGTGAGCTGCCTGCGCGCATCGTCAGCGCGCTTAGCGTGGCGCTCTTTGGCATGTTCCTCGCGGTTATTATTCCCCCGGCACGTCAGAGCAGAACGATTTTAACCGTAGTGCTCGTGAGCTTTGCGGCCAGCTTTATTGCGCAATATTGGCCCCTGTTGGCGCAGCTGAGCGGTGGTACGCGCACGATTATTTTGACTGTGGCGATTTCCGCGGCGGCGGCTATCCTACGCCCTGTAAAACAGGAGCAAGCGGAGGCTAATGACGCTGCGCAAACAGAGCAAGTTAGCACAGCAAAGGAGGTCCAGAGCTAAGCTATGGAAAATAATATTTATATCCACATTGCCATCATGGCGCTCGTGACCTACGCAATTCGCGTGATACCCCTCGCCTTCATCCGCAAGGAAATCACGAACAGCTTTATCCGCTCCTTCCTCTATTATGTGCCCTATGTGACGCTCGCAGTGATGACCTTTCCTGCGATTGTGCAGGAGACGCAAAGCCCTATCGCAGGTGCGTTGGCCCTCGTACTCGGCATTGCTGCCGCTTGGCGCGGGCTGAGCCTTTTCCATGTGGCCTGCTGCTGCTGCGCGGTGGTCTTCATCGTGGAGCTTGTGCTGGTTTAAGCTTTAGAGCCTAGTAGCTCGAGTCTACTGATAAAATTAGCCAAAATTTTATTTTAGCTATAGCAAACCCCCCGGACCATTACGGTTCGAGGGGTTGTTTTATGTCGGAGGCTTTAGTTAGCTAAGCTAATTCTGGCAGCTCTATTTTTATTTCGGCTTCGCCGTGAGCCATTGGCGCAACTGGTCCTTTTTGCTGAAAAGATTGCTGTCGAACCACATGTAGAAGAAACGCTCTGCAGGTACAATATTATAGCCATCCTGCAGATGGTCGCTGGTGTCAAAGGGGTCCGCCATGAGCAACACATCGTCGCCCGTGTGCTCCGTGCCCATGCTATCATAGCCGATAATCACGCGCCAATGCCCACCCCAATCGATGTTCTCCACCATAATGGGGGTATTGTTCTGCAGATTATCCTTGACGAATTTCAGGAAATCGCCATATTCGGACGGCGTTTTATCCTTAGCAGAGGAGTGTACCTCCCAGCCCAGCTTTTCGAAATATTTCACCATGCCCTTCGTGGTAGTGCCGTTCATCGTGCTGGTACCCATGATTTGGCAAATTTCCTTATCAGTGTGCAGCTCCTTGCCCAGAAAATGCTGTACCACGGTATTCGCCGCCACGGGTCCACAGCTATAGCCATCATTCTGCTGCTTTGTTTTATAATGGGAGAGCACTAGTAAATGCTCATTGGATTTTAAATTATAAATATCGGGCTGTGCAAAATAGGGAGAACCCTTGATATCATGCTTGCCCTCGAACTGACGTGCTCCACCGAGCTCGCTCGTCCCCACCTCGGAGGCCGTCGCTACACCACTATATTGATTTACCAGATAGTGTACCCCGCCTAAAATCACGAGGCAGCACAGGGATGCCATAATCGCTTTACGTGTATTCATGATGAGTCCTTTCTCAAATTATTTCTTAAAGACTTCCGTTTATTTCTCAGCCAAGCTTATCTTGCTTAGCTCGGACTTACTACCTCTTGGCGCTCCTGTCGCGCCTTGCGCTTGCGCAAAGCCGCTAGCAGCGCGTCATGCTCATTAGCAAGGGTACCCTGACGCACGCGCTCGAGAAGATATGCAAAGGCCGTCTTAATACCGTCTCCGCCTACCAGCTCCAGCAGCTCGCGTCCGTTAATCGCTAAATCGTTCGTCGCAATGGGCATGGAGCTCCGCGCCAGCTCGACAACCTGCTCGCCCAGCGCGCGTCCCTCCGCCATGAGCCTAGCATCCTCCCGTGCATGGGTAGCCCCCATGTCAGCAAGGAAGACCTCCGTCAGCTGCTGATACGCCTCCACTAGCTGCGCATTATTACGGAAGGTGCCGCTGCCTGCCTCGCGACAGAGCCAACGGCGCAGTGTCCTTTCGCCTGTTAACAGCATGGGGGCAAAGCGCATATGCTCCGCTACCAGCCAGACGACGAGACGCACAAAGCTAGCAGGGTAGCCAAAGCGGGTTAGAATTTGCTCCGCCATCAGCGCACTCTCGGCCTCATGCCCCGGGTCGGTGGGCTGGCCATCGGGCTTGATTTTGCGAATCTGCGGCAAGCCCTTGCCCAAATCGTGCAGCACAAGGCTCCAGCGAATAGCAAGCTGTCGCGGACTATTATCAATAGCGAGCAGCGTATGCTCCCAGGTGTCGTAAATATGATACTTCGGGTTCTGATGGAGGCCCAGTAAATGCTCCGCCTCGGGCAAAATCGGCACCTCGAGGTAGCCGCCCTGCGCACGCACACGGCAGCTTTGGCTAAGCAAGCCCGTCGCGCGCATGAGCATGAGGCCCTTGCCTGCATAGGGGCTTACAAGCAGCTTCTCCAGCTCCTTGCGCACACGCTCAAGTGAGAGACCCGCACAACGCTCCACGGGCATCGCTGGCACACGCTCCAGGTAGTACGGCGTACCCTGCATGCCACAGGCAGATCTGTACTCCCCATCCTGCACATAGTCGAAGCCGAGCTGTCCCACGAAGCGGCACGCGCGTAGCATACGCAACGCATCCTCCTCGTAGCGCACGCGCGCACAGCCTACAGGTCGCAGCACACGCTGCGTTAAATCCTGCTGTCCACCGAAGTAGTCGTAGAGGCGCCCTTCCTTGTCGAGGGCCATGGCGTTAATGGTGAAGTCACGGCGTCCGAGGTCCTCCTGAAGTGAATCACAGTACCAGGTTTCGCTAGGACGGTGCACATCGCTAGCGTCATAGCGCTCCCCGCGGAAGGTCGTGACCTCCGTGGGCTCGCCATTTATGACGATGACCACGCAGCCAAAGTTATGTCCCAGCTGGTCCACCGTGCCCCAGCCCTGACGCTGGCAGATAGCTAAAACCTGCTCCGGATGAGCATTAGTCGTGATATCGTAGTCCCCCGGCTCGCGCCCGAGCAAAAGGTCACGCACAGCTCCACCCACGAGATAGGCCTCATAGCCCGCCTCATTGAGCGCTGTCAATATTTTTTTCGTATAACTAGGAACATTATTCAAAATCAATGCCATCATCCTTCAGCTGATATTCCACATTGATACCAAAATACTCCCACAGCACCTCTTTCAGCTCGGCACCGGTGCGAATTTTATAGCGATATTTCACGCGTCCACCTAAATAGAATTTCATAAAATTACCGCGAATCGTAATATTGCAATCCTCACGGAAAATCGAGAGCGTTTTATTTTTAATAAAGGGAGAGTCGGGATGAGCGTCGCACCAAAAGCTGGCAGGGATAAAGTCCTTGTCAAGCATGGGGTCCTCCGTAAAGCCATAGAGGCGCTTCCAGGGCTTGCCGCGCTCCTTTTGCCACAGCAGCCAGCCAAAGATTTCGTCCCGGCTGAGCTTATATTGGCTAATGCCATCGCTCTGAATCAGGCCCTCCGTCAACTCCAGCGGCACGCGCGGGCTCTCGCTATTCACACCAACGTCCGTCAGGAAGCGTTTGCCATTGAGGCTCACGACCATGACGCGGTGGCGGCGAATCTGATACACCTCCAGCTTATCAGTATAGCGTGCAGCATAGCTCGTCACGGTAAAGCCCAGGCTTTCGAGTAACCAGTTATAGAGGCCGTTTAATTCGAAGCAGATGCCCCCGCGGTTATGCAGAATCAGCTTATCGAACATTTTCTCCCGCTTCAAGGAGGTAATGCGCCCATTGAGACAATCAAAATTATCGTAGGGGATAAATTTTAAATGCGCATCCTGCAGCTTTTTCAGGGTCTCCAGGTCGACAGCAGGCTCAAAATCCGCCAGCTGCAATTTATGTAAATATTGCTGTATTTGCTTTTCATTCATCGGTTTGCCATTAATAGTTGGCTTCAACGCTTCTCATCTCCATCATCAGTTGTAACAACTACCATAATATTATTATTTTATCATAGAAGAATAGATAAATAAAGAACTACATAGCAACATGACACCCCAGTCTGCTCTACTTGTATCCGGTTTTATTTTACCACTTCATTAGGAAGAAGTATTTTAGTAAATTAAGCAAATTATAATATCTCGGAAGGAATTGAGATTTTAGCGAATGAGTTGTGGAACAATAGAAGCGAGTGGCTCCCGACACTTGCGCCTTCTACGAACAAGATGGTACCCCGAAGCTTCGTTATTGTTCCCAACGAAATGAGCGTTAAAAAATCGAATTGACTGGAGAGATATATAATTTGCGAATTACTAATTTTAATAAAAAAGGCCCTGCTATTACTAGCAGGGCCTTTTGCCTTATGGACGATTTTCTTAATTACATGCACTCTTTAATAGCCTTAGCCATACGATCAATACCCTCAATAATGCGTTCATCCGGCATGTTGGAGAAGTTAATACGCATGCTGCGGTCAGTCTTTTGGTTCGGATAGAAAGCGTCACCGATAACGCCAGCAACCTTCATCTCGATGCATTTATCAAATACCTTGCGAGCGCTTACGCCTTCGGGGAAGGTCAGCCACAGGAAGAGACCACCTTCAGGATGGGTCCAGGTAGTACCTGCTGGGAATGCTTTTTCCATAGCATCCAGAATAATATCACGACGATGCTTGTAGAGAGCAACGATTTCGCGTACATGCTCATCCAGATCATAAGCTTCCATGTAAGCATCTGCAACACCTTGGTCAAAGTTAGAGGTATGCAGGTCAGCGCTTTGTTTAATTTTAACGAATTGGCTCAGCAGGCTATGCTCTGCAGCAACCCAACCAAGACGCAGGCCCGGGCAGAAGATTTTGGAGAAAGTACCCAGGAACATTACCAGGCCCTTGGTATCCAGAGATTTCAGAGAAGGCAGAATTTCGCCCTCATAGCGCAGCTCGCCGTACGGGTTATCCTCGATTACGGGCAGGTTGTGTTTATTAACAACTTCCATAAATGCTTTGCGGCGTTCCATGGACCAGGTACGACCGGTCGGGTTTTGGAAGTCAGGAATTACATAGATAAATTTGCAGTTCGGAGTGGTTTCCAGGATTTTGTCCAGCTCTTCAGGAATCAGGCCGCCGTCATCGGTCGGAACCTCAACGAATTTCGGTTGATAAGCGTTGAAAGCGTTCAGAGCGCCCAGGTAGGACGGGCTTTCGCAGAGCACTACATCGCCGGGGTCAAGGAAAAGCTTACCAGCGAAGTCCAGGCATTGTTGGGAGCCGGTGGTGATGAGGATATCATCAGCATCAACTACAGTGTGATATTTATCAGCCATGCGTTTTGCGATTTTCGCACGCAGGGAAGGACGACCTTCGGTAGTAGCATATTGCAGCAGCTGACGGCCTTCCTTGAGTACCAGGTCATGGGAAACCTTTGCGATTTCCTCTACCGGGAAGAGCTCGGGAGCGGGCAGACCACCTGCGAAGGAGATGATGTCCGGTTTTGCAGTTAATTTCAAGAGTTCACGAATTTCGGAGGCTTGCATGCCATCCATACGTTTTGCAAATTTCATATTTAGCACCCTCATTTCATGTGTCTTTTATTTTTTTATATATAGTATATTGTAACACTGCGCGCAAAATTGTACAAGTCGAAAGTGCATTTTTCTCACTCTCGACCTGTACTTTGTTACATTATTAACATTTGTTTATTTTACTTCAGCAGCTCTTTTTCTTCTAAATATACTGCAAGTAGCTGTGCTACTTTATTGACCAATTTTACACAGTTTTTCAGGTGGTCACGGGTATTGAATTCATAGGGCATCAGGTCGCCACAGGCGGTACTGCCAAAGGCTTCCTTAAAGCGTTCATGGAATTCTTTGGTATAGGGGTAAATTTCACTCAAGGGCTTTTCACTAGGCGCATTACGTCCTACTAAAGTGCTGATGACCATGGTGCAGCCTGCCAAAGCGCCGCAGAGATTACGTGCGTGGCCAATGCCGCCACCGAAGCCGCTGCAGAGACGAAATGCGTTGTCATCGATATCTACGCCTGCTTCCTTACGAAAGGTTTCGACGATGGCCTCGCTGCAGTTGAAGCCCATTTTGAAGTTGTTGCCTGCGGCCATGCCCATTCTTTCACTAAATTCACTCATGATGATGCCTCCTTTTATTTTCTATTATCGCTCTCCGTAGCGTAGGGCCACCCGCTCATGCCTCCCTCAAGGCTCATCACATCGGTGTACCCCTTCGCGCGAAGCATAACCTCCGCCTCATACCCACGCAGGTCAATTTGGCAAGCCGTAATCACCAGCTTATCCTTCGGCCAATCAAGCTCCGTTTCACGAATTTGGTCGAGCGGCACATTCACGCGCTTAGGGATGCCGGCAATGCGATTTGCAGACACCTCGCGCGGCGTACGCACATCCACGAAGAGATAATCCTCTTGCTCGCGCATTGATTCAAAATCCTTCGGATTGATGCCTCGCAGCTGACCCGTCATTTTATTGTGCAGCACATTCGCCGCGGTGGCAAGATTATCAATCGGCCCATTAAACGGCGGCGCATAGGCAATATCCAGATTCGAGAGCTCCTCCAGCGTAGCGCCATTGCCCAGCATTGCGACCATAGTATCAATGCGTTTATCAACATTAGCACCCACAGCCTGCAAGCCAAGTACACGCTCCGTGTCCTCCTCGGCTAGCAGCTTCACCACAATGCGGCCTGCGCCCGGCATATACCCTAGGCGATCAAAGCCAGGTACTACAACGCTCTTAAACTTCAGGCCTGCAGCAGCTCCAGTACGCTCATTGAGACCCGTGCTACCCGCATTTACGCCAAAAATACGGCATACACCCGTACCTAAAACTCCAGGATACTTAATAGCGTCGCCGCAGATATTATCCGCAATAACGCGCCCATGCTTATTAGCCGTCGATCCCATGGGAGTGAAGACCTTTGCACCACTGACGCGGTGGGTATTTTCCGCGCAGTCACCACCTGCGTAAATGCAGGGGTCGCTAGTCTGCAGATATTCATTGACGGCAATACAACCCGTAGGGCCAAGCTCAAGCCCTGCTGCGCGCGCCAGCTCCACATTAGGACGCACACCGACAGCAACGATAACCAGCTGCGCAGGAATAACGCGCTTATCGGTCTTGACGCCCGTTACTACACCATTGGCAGCCTCAAAGCCCAGCGTCTTTTCTTCCAGATAGAGGTTCAAGGGCTCCTTCGCGATGTCACGCTTGACGAGGTCAGCCATTTCCTTATCCAGCATTTGCGGCAGGATGCGATCCTGCATCTCGACGATGCTCGTCTTCAGGCCGCGCTTTACGAAGGCCTCCGCCAGCTCCATGCCGATGAAGCCCGCGCCGATGATGACAACATCAGTTACCTTGCGCTCTTTTATCTCTGACTCCACCGCATGCACATCCCAGGGGAACCAGAAGCTGTGAATACCTGCTGCATCAGCATTTTCCAAGGGTAGACGTACAGGAGTAGCACCTGTACCTAATACAAGCACATCGTAAGCAAGCTCCTTTTCCTCGCCTGCTTCAACATAAGTAAGCTTTTTCGCAGCTCTATCAATGGCAGTAACATTGCAGCCAGTACGCGCATCCACGCCCTTCACCTTGCGGAAATAATCAGCATCGCGCTTTACACCCTGGGGCGTATGATCGAAGCTATTAAAGCTCTTCACCTCACCACCTATATAATAAGGAAAGCCGCAGGCACCATAGCTCAGCTCCGGGCCACGCTCCAGCACGATAATTTCCGCATCCTTATCACGACGACGCAGGCGAGCCGCAGTCTTCATACCCGTTGCCACGCCACCAATAATAACTACTCTTTTGGACATTTTTATTCACACTCCTTCACTATGAATTAAAAAACATGCTCATTTTTGCAGGTAATATTTATATCTTTTATTAATGTTCTACATCCACACTCTTTTTACCTGCTAGACAACTATTAAATTCACGCTTTTCTCAAACATGAAAAAAGCTGGCGCAGCAAAGCACCAGCTTCTAAAATTTATTTTCAATTTATTAAATCATTAGCACGCGCCAGCTGCGCCCGTTCAATGCTCTCTAGCGCAGAAATAATATTACGAATAGCCAGGCGGAAGCTAGCAGTCGGATTCACCACAAAGCAGCTTGCGACACCCGAGCCTCGGCCCACCATAAAGCCGACAATGGTTGCCATATAAATATAAGTCCAATGGGCATTACTTTCACTATCCAGATTATAAAGCTTAATAATCCGCTGCACAGGTGCAAAGATTTTATCCGTAATGTGCTTCATTTCCTCATCATCCACTTTGGGCAATACCAAAAGCAGCTGATAAAAGCTTACGTGGGCGTAGGCGAAATCCTTATACGCCATAGCCAGCGCCATTACCGCCTCCTGGCGTGTTTTCGCATTGCTCACAGCCTCCTGCTCCAGCGCTTCAAACTCTTCGTACACCTTCAGCGCCACTGCAATCGTCAGCTCGTCCATGCTCTTAAAATGCTTATACAGCGATGCTGCCTTCACATCTAGGCTTTCTGCCAACATACGCAAGGAAAAATCCTTGAAATCGTTCTTTTTCAGTACCTCAATTGCAGCCAGCACAATTTTCTCCCGGGTCAAGCCCTTGTGCATAAAAAGCCACCTCGTTTCATTCGATACTAAGCTATTATAATTATAGCATGTAAAAAAATAAGTTTCTGCTTTTTTTAGTTTCAAAATTCCCCTAAAAGGTGAAGATTGAAGTTAACATTATTAACCATATTGACAATATAAGAAAATAGTGTTAGCCACTTTGTTCTAGGAAACTCCTAAATTCTCAGTAAATTATGTGATGTTAATCACAGAATTACGGAATTACTTAGTTCACAGTCTTGACAAAGTTGCCATTGTTAGCTACAATATAGTTAACGGAATTAGCTGTATTTGGAATATCTTTTATTCCAATTGGTTTCAGCTAGCTGTTTGGGACTCAGCTTCTAAAATCAATTGGCTTGTAAAGAAATTGTAAATATGCTGCCGTTATGCACTTTTATAATTTTATAATTGGAGGATTTTTTCATGTCTAAAGCTGTAAAATGTCTTATCCTTTTGGCTGTAATTGCTTTATTCTTCGTAACCGAACTTATTCCTCTGGCAGTTACCGCTATGGGCGGCGCAATCGCTTGCGGCTTGCTCGGCTTGATCCCTGCTAAACAAGTATTCTCCGGTCTGTCCAACTCTACCGTAGTACTGTTCGCAGGTATGTTCGTTGTTGGTGGTGCTATGTTCTACACTGGCCTGGCACAATTCATCGGCAACAAGGTAGTTAGCGCTGTTGGTACCGGC
>JAXEPX010000049.1:0-8875 GCA_034117325.1 Phascolarctobacterium sp.
AAATGATTAATGGCAAGCGTACCGAGGTGCCCATTCCGGGCACCGAGCGCATTATCCCCGCTCAGGTAGTGCTGTTGGCTATGGGCTTTGCCGGGAGCGAGCAGCGTCTCGTGGATGAATTCCACGTAGAGAAAAATGCTCGCGGCTCCATTGCTGCTAGCAATAAGGATTACAAGACCAGCGTGCCCGGTGTTTTCGCCGCCGGCGATGCCCGCAGAGGGCAGAGCCTCGTGGTGTGGGCTATTGCGGAGGGCCGCGGCGCAGCGGCGGCTGTGGACCAGTATTTGCGTGAAACTAAATAACGGGTAATGGTCACTACCAAAGTGAGCAAAGAAGATTTTCAGCACGCCTGCTCGTCGAGCAGGCGTAGCTTATTTGAATAAACATGCATTAGTATGCATTTATGTGCAAACATGTCACACAAATGACATAATTGTTAAGTTTATTACAATATGAAGGCAAAAAATACTGCTCAAATAAGGTCTTTGAGAAAATAGTTTTCCTACGGATTTGTTCTATGCTATAATACGAGTGTGAGATTGTTTTAATACAATTGGGCGAATATTCTAGGAAAGAGGCGAAGGAAATTATGAAAAAGTTTTTAGCTCTAATGATGATGATCGTTATGGCCCTGACTGTGGCTGCCTGTGGCGGCGGTGGCGACAAGAAAGCCGACAACAAGGCTGCAGCTGGCAAGGTAGACCGTAGCAAAGAGTTCATCACTGTGCTGACTGGCCCGACCAGCGGCATTTATTTCCCCATTGGTGGCGCATTCTCCAAGGTTGTTGGTGAAATGGGCTACAAGACCTCTGCAACTGCAACCGGCGCAACAGCAGAAAACATTAACGCTATCCTGACCGGCAAGGGCGAAATGGCTATTGCCATGAGCGACTCCGTAATTCAAGCTGTTGAAGCCTTTGGCGCATATCAAGGCAAGCCCAAGGCTGAAAACCTGCGCGCAATGATGGGCCTCTGGCCGAATGTATGCCAAATTGTTACCACTAAAGACAGCGGCATCACCAAGTTTAGCGATCTGAAGGGCAAGCGTGTAGGCGTTGGCGCTCCTAACTCCGGCGTAGAACTGAATGCTCGCATGATGTTTGAAGCTCACGGCATGACTTATAAAGATGCGAAGGTTGACTATTTGTCCTATGGCGAAGCTATCGACCAAATTAAGAACGGCCAATGCGACGTTGCTTTCGTAACCTCCGGCTTGGGCAATGCTACTATTAAAGAATTGGGCACCGCTAAGGAAATCGTATTCGTTCCTGTTGAAGGCGAAGCTCTGAAAAAATTGATTGCTAAGTATCCCTTCTATGTAGAATGGAAGATTCCGAAAGAAACCTATGGTACCAAGGTTGATACCACTACTGCAGCTGTTATGAACATTATGCTGGTTAGCAAGAACCTGTCCGATGATGTTGTATATGACCTGCTGACCGGTATCTATGACAAGAAGGGCCTGGAGACCATCGGCGCTTCCCACGCAACTGCTAAGCGTGAAATTAAACCTGAAACTGCACTGCGCGGTATCAAAGGTACTTCTGTTAAGCTGCATCCGGGTGCTGAAAAGTACTACAAAGAGAAAGGCTTGCTGAAATAATACATGTCGAAGAAGACATTACTCTCGTTATTCCTATTGTTGAGCATCGTTGCTGCCGGTCTTTTAGGCTGGCAGCATCTCCATTCTGGGGACAAAATCATGCGTATTTATGATTACCAGACTGGTAAGGAGTATGTACGCTATCCGGTACGGGCCGGGGATAGGCTGTTTTTCGGGTGGATTCACTCGCTAGAGCGCATTTCCTGGCATGAATATTATCATATTAAAGAAGATAATACTCTGGAGCTGGATATGATTTCCTTCCCGGCCTTTGGTGCGGGTATACCTGAAAACAAAGGCAAGCGCACACGGGTGGAAAAAGGTCGCATTTATATGGAAGAAATTGGCCAAATTTTTCCACATTTTGTGTGGATTAATTCTCATTTGGCGACGAGAGATATCAAAATCAATGATACGCTGGTAACGAGTGGCAGACTTTTACCAGAACACACTAGATTAGTTTTAGTTATCGAGAGGAGGGGACTTTTTGATGCAGAATACTGAAGATAAAGAAAAAGCTGCTGTTTCTTTCGAAGCAAGTGCAGAAATGCAATCCAAGTCTGAAGAGATTATTAAAAAATTAGACAAGGAATCTACAACGAGAACATTCTCCGGTGTTATGAAGAAGATTTTCTTCGTGCTGTGCATCTTTGTGTCCTGTTACCATTTGTACACGGCTACTTTTGGCCCACCCCTGACACTGATTCACCGTTCCATTCACGTTTCTATGATGCTGGTACTGACCTTCCTCATGTACCCCATGTGCAAGAAGTCCAGCTTCACAACTCCGTCCATTATCGACTGGATTCTCGTAGCAGCGTCCCTGGCTGCTCCTATTTACATCTCCAGTGACTACCAGGGCTTTGTTGAGAGAGCTGGTAATGCCAATACTATGGATATGGTGATGGCAACGCTGCTTGTAGCGCTCGTGCTGGAGGCTTCCCGCCGCGTTAGCGGTAACGTGCTCTCCTTGCTGAGCCTTGTGTTTATCGCGTATGGCCTGTTTGGTCGTTCCATGCCGGGTATGTTCATGCACCGCGGCTATGACTGGACCAGCTTGTCCAACCATTTCTTTGCAAATACGGAGGGCATTTATGGTACCTCTGTTAACGTAGCTTCTAGCTATATTTTCCTCTTCATCCTCTTTGGTGCTGTTATGAGTAAATCCGGCATGGGTCAATTATTTAATGACTTGGCGCTGGCTCTGGCAGGTCACACCAAAGGCGGTCCTGCGAAGGTATCTGTTATCGCGTCCGGCTTCCTCGGCTCAATCAATGGCTCCGCTGTTGCGAACGTAGTAACTACTGGCGCCTTCACTATCCCGCTGATGAAGAAAACAGGCTATTCTAAGGAATTTGCTGGTGCAGTTGAATCCGCTGCTTCTGTAGGCGGTCAGCTGTTGCCTCCGATTATGGGTGCTGCTGCCTTCATTATGGCCGAAATGTTGGGTGTAAAATATTCCAGCATTATCGTCTGGGCTGCTATTCCGGCACTGCTTTACTACTTGGGTATTATTATCCAGGTTCAGCTGCGTGCTTCTAAGGATGGCCTGGTAGGCTTGCCGAAGGACCAGCTGCCGGTGCTGAAGACTGTACTTAACGCACGTGGTCACCTGCTGCTGCCGGTCTTCTTCCTGCTTTATATGCTGTTCTTCTCCGGTACGACCGTTGTTTATTCTGCAGTGCTGACTATCGTGGTTACTATCGTAGTAGCGCAGCTGAAAAAGGATACGCGTATGAGTATGCAGGATATGATTGATGCGCTAGCTAATGGTGCTAAGCAGACTGTTTCCGTAGCGATTGCCTGCGCTTGCGTTGGCGTTATCATCGGCGTTTGCTCCAAGACTGGCTTTGGTCTGACCATGGCGAACACCATCATCGCTCTCGGTGGCACTAGCATTCTCTTCACGCTGGTTTTCACGATGATTACCTGCATGATCCTGGGCATGGGCTTGCCGTCCATCCCGGCTTACATTATTACCGCTGCCATTGCTGCTCCGGCACTGGCTAAGCTGGGTATCGCTCCTGCTGCAGCGCATATGTTCTCCTTCTACTATGCGATGTTTGCAAACCTGACTCCGCCGGTTGCGCTGGCTTCCTTCGCGGCGGCAGGTCTTTCCGGTGGTGACCCGATGAAGACTGGCGTTGCTTCTGTAAAACTGGCAATTGCTGGATTTATCGTACCCTTCATGTTTGTCTTCAGCCCGCAGTTGATGCTAATCAATACGACTCTCTTCGAGGGTGCTTGGACGGCTGCTACGGCCTGCATCGGCGTCTTCCTGCTGGCAGTTGCTGTTGAAGGCTACTTCTGCGCGAAGGTTGCTGTTTGGCTGCGTGCCGTTATCCTCGTTGGTGCGCTTGGCTTGATGAACCCCGGTATGATCACTGACGCCGTAGGTATCGCTGTTTTCGTACTGCTGTACATCATCCAAAAGAAAAAGGAAAAAGCTTTGAAGGCTGCTTAAAGTGCATCTATAATGTAAGCTTTGCCTAAAGAAAATTTTAAACCGCAGTTTTGTATTACTTGTTTAGTACAGAGCTGCGGTTTTCTTTACCCTTTTTATAGCAAAAGAGAAATTTTGTGGTATAATTATACTGATATTTTATACTTTGGAGGCTTGATTAATGTTTATTAGAACTGCTAGCTTAAAAGATTTGGATTTAGTAGCTCGTGTGGAGGAGGAATGCTTTCCGCCTGCCGAGGCAGCTACTAGAGCATCCTTTAGTGAGCGCTTGAAATATTATGGTGATTATTTTTGGCTGCTTTTTGCAGATGAGACTGAAAAGGAAATTATTGGCTTTGTAGATGGCTTCGTAACTGATGAGGCTGATTTAAGCGACATTATGTATGAGGATGCTTCCATGCATAACGCTAAGGGTGCTTGGCAAATGATTTTTGGTCTCAACACACTGCCTGAATATCGTTGCCAAGGCTATGCAGGCATTTTAGTCAACAAGGTGCTTGAAGCTGCTCGAGCACAGGGACGCAAGGGCGTTGTCCTGACCTGTAAGGACAAGCTCGTGCATTATTATGCAAAGTTTGGCTTTGTGGATGAGGGTGTGTCTGAATCCACGCATGGTAATGTGGTATGGCACCAGATGCGTGTAACCTTTTAAGTTAAATGTAGAGATTTTTAGCAGCTTTGCAGAGCTATTATATAGGGAGCAAAATAGGAGGAGAAAGTTATGCAATTCAATTTTGATGGACAGGCTTACCCCTTTTCTTCGCGGCGACGTGTGATTTACGCGCGTCGCGGGATGGTGTGCACTTCTCAGCCTCTGTCTGCGCAAGCAGGCTTAAGCATGCTACAGCAGGGTGGCAATGCGATTGACGCTGCCATTGCTACAGCTATTTGCCAGACTATTGTTGAGCCTACTAACACGGGTCTCGGTAGTGACTGCTTCGCGCTTGTATGGGTGAAGGATAAATTATATGGCTTAAATGGTAGTGGCTATGCGCCCACGCATCTTACTGCAGAGGCAGAGCGCAAAGCCGGTAATACTGTGAAAATCCCCTTCTTCGGTTGGGAGGCAATGACTATCCCCGGAGCAGCGGGAGCCTGGGCTGAGCTTCATCGTCGTTTTGGCAAATTGCCCTTTGCAAAATTATTTGAGCCTGCAATTGATTATGCAGAAAATGGCTTCCCAGTGTCACCTATTGTAGCGCGTTTTTGGCAGGCTGGCATGGAGAAATTTCTTCCATATAAAGAGCATCCCGCTATAAAGCATTGGTTCAAAGCCTTTGTGTCCGAGGGCAAAGCGCCGCAAACTGGCGAATTGATGCGTTTACCCGACCATGCGAAAACGCTGCGCTCCTTAGCCGCAAGCTACTGTGAGAGTATGTATCGCGGTGAGCTAGCGGAGAAAATTGTGGAGCTTAGCGATGCAACAGGTGGGTATCTTACGAAGGAAGATTTAGCTGACTACCATCCTGAATGGCAGGAGCCGATCCATATTAATTATCGTGGCTATGATGTATGGGAGATGCCTCCTAATGGGCATGGCATTACGGCGCTGATGGCACTGAATATTCTAAAGGGCTTCGATTTCCCGAAGGAAAGCATGATTAGCGCAGAGCGTTATCATAAGCAGATTGAGGCTATGAAGCTCGCTTTTGCTGACGGTATGAAGTATATTGCGGATCCGCGCTATATGAAAACTAAGGTTGAGGAGCTTCTAAGTGAAGAGTATACGGCTGAGCGTCGTGCTCTCATCGGGCATGATGCTCTTGATCCCGTACCGGGTACGCCTTTCTGCGGCGGCACAGTGTATTTAAATGCAGCTGATGACGAGGGCAATATGGTTTCCTTTATTCAAAGCAATTATAAGGATTTTGGATGTGGTATTGTTGTGCCGGGCTATGGTCTGAATCTGAACTGCAGAGCAGCTGGCTTTAGTCTTGACCCTGAAAGTGACGATTATCTCTTGCCGCGTAAAAAGCCTTATCATACGATTATTCCTGGCTTTTTAACTAGAAATGGTGAGGCAGTGGGCCCCTTTGGCGTGATGGGCGCGTATATGCAGCCTCAAGGACATGTCCAGGTTGTTATGAATACAGTAGATTTTTTGTTGAACCCGCAGGCTAGTCTTGATGCGCCGCGGTGGCAGTGGATTGAGGGCAAAAAAATCTGGCTGGAGGACAGGGTGCCGCAGGAGATTATCGAAGAGCTGCGTAAGCGTGGGCATGAGATTGAAGTGAAAAGCGATTATACTAGCTTTGGTCGCGGGGAAATTATCTGGTGCGATGACAGTGGTGTGTTGGCGGGGGCAACGGAGCCTCGTGCCGATGGTACGGTAGCAGCCTGGTAGAGAAGAGCTGGTAGTATGATAATTTTGTTTTTGCCTCAGAGTGCTTTTTATGATAAAATAATTTATTACAGTGTATGTAGATAAACTAGAATTGCAATATAGGAGTGCGAAGAGAGTGACAGCAAAAATCATTATCGGAGCAAGTGCGGATGAAACGCGCATGGGGCTAGTCGAAAATGGCAGGCTCATGGAATATATGGTGGAGCGTAGCTCGGAGCAGCATCTCGTGGGCAGTATTTTCAAGGGACGTGTTTGCAACGTGGTGCGTGGCATTCAGGCAGCCTTTGTAGATATTGGCCTCGAGCAAAATGCTTTTCTCTATCTTGGGGAAAATATGGCTGTGACCGAAGGACAGAGCGTGATTGTGCAGATTACTAAGGATGCACGCGGCACCAAGGGACCGACGGCAACTCGGGAATTAACCTTACCAGGACGCTATGCAGTACTTTTACCGAAGGCGGATTATGTAGGTATTTCGCGTAAAATCAGTGATAAAGCTGAGCGAGAGCGTCTAGCTGCGTTATATAATAAGGTGCGCCCAGAGAAGATGGGAATTGTTGTACGCACTGCTGCCTGTGGCGTGAGTGAGGAGCTCCTGGCAGAGGATATAGCTGAGCTAATGGCTGCGTGGCGTGTGCTCGTAGCGCGTGAGCGTGTGGCGAAGTCTCCTTGTCTTTTAAGAAGGGAGCTGGATTTAGCGATACGCATTGTGCGCGACTATCTACGCCCTGATTTGAAGGAAATTGTGATAGATAATCTGGATATCTATAAGCGAGTAGAGGAGCTTATTATGCAGCTGCCGCAGGCCCAAGGTATTAAGCTTACGCTGTACCAGGGACTTGAAGATATCTTTGTTTATAATAAGCAACAGGAATCCGTAGCTGGTATAAGTGATCGTCAAGTAGAACTGCCTAGCGGTGGCTATCTCGTCATTGATCACACAGAGGCAATGACGGTTATCGATGTCAATAGTGGTAAGTTCAGCGGGCGTGAGAGTCTCGAGGAGACGATTATGCAGATTAACCGTGAGGCAGCTAAAGAGATTGCGCGCCAGCTGCGCTTAAGAGATATCGGTGGCATTATCGTTGTAGACTTTATTGATATGCATACTGATGAGCATAAGCGTGAGATTTTAAATACGTTGCACGAGGCATTAGCCGGTGATAAAATGCATCCTAAGGTGCAGGATATCACGGTGCTCAACTTAGTAGAGATTACGCGCAAGAAGTCTCGGCAAAATCTTTCCAGTGTGCTTTATGCACCTTGCCCGGTCTGCGATGGAAGTGGGCGTGTGCAGAGCAGGGAGACGTTGGCGCTCGAGGTGAAGCGTCGTCTGCGCGTTTTGCTCAAGCGTAGGGGCAGCGCCAAAAGCCTGCTGATTTGTGCGAATCCATGGCTGGCGGAGTGGCTGCTCGCCAAGGATATCAAGGCCTGGGAGCGGGAGCTAGCCTGCGAGCTGAAGGTGGAAAGCGATGCTTCGCTGCACATAGAAAGTTTTATGATTTTAGATAATACTAGTGTTGACAAATGACGCGAGTATTGGTAAAATATACCAGTATGGACTGATTTAAGTCCGTCCCCAACCGCGCAGAGAGGTTCTGTAAATCTCACGAAGTGAAGTGAGTACCGTATTTGGCGAGTCTATCATCAAGGGAGGTGCAAATAGATGTACGCAATTATTAAAACCGGCGGCAAACAATACCGCGTTAGCGAAGGCGAAACCCTGCAAGTTGAAAAACTGAACGCAGAAGTTGGCGCTGAAGTTGTTTTTGAAGAAGTTCTGACCGTTGTAAACGATGCTGATGTTAAGATTGGCAAGCCCGTAGTTGAAGGCGCTAAAGTTGTTGCTAAAGTTGTTGAACACGGCAAGGCTGACAAGATTTTCGTTTTCAAATACAAAGCAAAAGCTAACTATCGTAAGCGTCAAGGTCATCGTCAACCGTTCACTGCTGTTGAAATCGTTTCTATCAACGCTTAATAGCAATGATTACTGTTGATGTTTTCAAGAATAAGCAAGGTATGGTTGTCGGCTACAAGGTCAGTGGTCACGCTGGTTTTGGGGAAGAGGGAAATGACATTATTTGTAGTGCTATTTCCGCATTGACACAAGCTCCTTTGCTAGGCTTGGAGAAACATTTGAAGCTTAAGCCGTCCTATGACGTCAATCAGGAGGACGGAATTTTAGAGGTAGCATTGAACAGTGCTCCTAATGACCTGACAGAAGCGATTCTCGTAACCATGGTTTATGGTGTGGAGTCGATAGCTCGTCAGTGTCCGCAATATGTTCGTATCAAAGAACATAGGAGGTGAAAGTAATGTTTGAAATTATTCTGCAATTACATGCACATAAAAAAGGTACCGGTAGCTCCCACAACGGTCGTGACTCCAACGCGCAACGTCTGGGCACCAAAGCTCATGACAGCCAATTGGTAACCGCTGGCAGCATCATCGTTCGTCAACGTGG